>CAZHOD010000122.1:0-5845 GCA_964534075.1 uncultured Spirochaetia bacterium | reverse complement strand
ATACATTCGGGAACCGTGATAGGGTCCGATGGCTTCGGGTTCATCGAAAGCGGCGGAAAAATTATAAAGGTGCCCCAGGTAGGCAGGGTTGTTATAGGAAATAATGTCGAAATCGGGGCGAACTGCGGGATAGACAGGGCCGCTTTCGGCGAGACGAAAATATGCGATAATGTAAAACTCGACAACCTCGTGCAGATAGCGCATAACTGCGTAATCGGCGAAGGTACGGTAATAGCCGCGCAGACAGGTGTGGCGGGTTCTTCGAAAGTCGGGAAAAACTGTATGATAGGCGGGCAGGTCGGGGTGGCTGACCATATTCACGTCGGTGAAGGCGTAAAAATAGGGTCCCAGGCAGGGGTGAGCAAAAAGGTGCCCGACGGCGCGGCAGTAACGGGGACGCCGGCGGGGCCCATTATGAAAGTCAGGAAAGCAGGGGGTTATGTAAACAGGCTTGAGGATTTATTCAGGCGGGTTAAGGACCTCGAATCGGAGATAAAAGATAAAAAGTGAGAGGCGAACAATTAACAATAAAAAACAGCGCCGGGGTTTCGGGAACGGGCCTGCACGGGGGCATGCGGGTAAAAATAGAATTTTTTCCCGCCCGGACGGATTCCGGCATAATAATAAAAAACAGTGAAGGCGAACGGCGCCTCGGCCCGGGCTGTGTGTCGGAAGTTAACAGGGGAACGTCAATATTCACGGGAAGAAAAAAAATACTGACAGTCGAGCATGTTATTTCCGCTATACGCGGGATGAGTATAGATAATATAATCATTAATATCGAGGGGAATGAACCGCCTGCCCTGGACGGCAGCGCCGCGGGTTTTGTGAAAGAGTTTAAAAAGGCGGGGATTAAAAGGCAGGGAGCGGAAAAAAGACGGATAAAGCTGAAAACTCCTGTCGCGGCCGCGGATAACGGAGCTTATATGGCTGTTATACCTTCGGACAGGTTTAAAGTTTATTACTTCGCGGATTTTTCGGACAAAAGCCTGCCCGCGGGCGGGTTCTTTTTTGACTCCAAAAACGGCGATTACGAAAAAGAAATAGCGCCGGCAAGGACCTTTGGTTTCAGGGAAGATCTCGGCCGGTTAATCAAAGCCGGCCTCATCAAAGGGGCGGCCCCGGAAAACGCGGTGCTTTTTGACAGGGGCAGGCCGGTTAAAGGCCGGCTGCGTTTTAAAGACGAGCATATAAGGCATAAGGTGCTGGATGTTATAGGGGATTTCGGGATGCTCGGAGCGAACCTCGATATGACGGTGTTCGCGGTTAAAACCGGGCACAGGCATAACATAGAAATGACAAAAAGAATAATAAGGCAAAACAACAGGAAAAAATTACGTAAAAAGGCCGGACAATAAACAGGAATAAAAAAATATAACAGGGGAATGAAAGGAGGAAATTTATGATGG
This sequence comes from uncultured Spirochaetia bacterium, assembly GCA_964534075.1. Lineage (GTDB taxonomy): Bacteria > Oederibacteriota > PGYV01 > PGYV01 > CAYTNY01 > CAZHOD01. The sequence continues at coordinate 4,436 of CAZHOD010000122.1, read as the reverse complement.
ATATTAAGGAAATACAGGAATTTTTACCACACAGGTTCCCAATGCTTCTTGTAGACAGGATTACAGAGGAGGGGGAGGGTTTTATTAAAGGTATTAAAAACGTGACAATGAACGAGTGGTTTTTCCAGGGGCATTACCCCGGCGAACCGGTAATGCCGGGCGTGCTTATAGTAGAGGCCATGGCTCAGACAGGCGGGATTATGCTTATGAAAAAAATCGGGGACGCCAAAAATAAGGTGATATATTTTATGTCAATAGACAACGTAAAATTCAGGAAACCCGTGGTTCCCGGGGACCGGCTTAGGTTTGAGGTCAGAATAGAAAAGTTCAAGGGTAAAATAGGAAAAATACACGGTGACGCTTTTGTGGGCGAGGAAAAAGCAGCGGAAGCCGACATGATGGCGATGACTGCCGATAAATAAGGCGTTAAAGCGGGGCGATTATGATTCATGAAACAGCGATAGTATCAAAAGAAGCGGAAATCGGGAAAAACGTAACGGCCGGGCCTTTCGCGATAATAGACGGCAATACCGTCATTGGCGACGGGTGTGAAATAGGGCCAAGAGCGCACATACTCGACGGCGCCAGGATAGGCAGGAATAATTATATAGGCGAGGGCACCCTTATAGGCAACGCCGCGCAGGATGTAAAATTTAAAGGCGGCGAAAGTTTTGTTAAGATAGGCGACAATAACGTGATAAGGGAATACGTTACTATTAATCGGGCAAACAAAGAAGGGGGAGAGACGGTTGTGGGAGACAATAATTTTATTATGATTATGGCGCATATTGCCCACGACTGCAGGATAGGCAGCAATATAACAATAGTAAACTGGGCCGGGATTACGGGGCATGTAGAGGTCGGGGACTGCGCTTTTGTAAGCGGGTTGTCGGCGATACACCAGAATGTAAGGATAGGCACACATTCCATGGTCGGCGGGGGAATCAAACTTACAAAAGATGTCATGCCGTATACAATGGTATCCGATAACCCGGCGAGGCTGGGCGGGCTGAATATAGTCGGGCTCAAAAGGCGGGGTTTTTCCGGCGAAAAAATAGCGCTTTTAAAAAAAGCTTACAGCATATTTTTCCGGGAGAAAAAGACGGTTAAGGAGGCAATAAAAGAGATAAAGGGCCGGCTTGAGCAGGCGGAAGAGATAAAAAATTTTATTGATTTTGCCGAATCGTCAAAACGGGGCATTGTACGGTGAGCCGCTCAAAAACCGTTCTCATAGCCGGGTATGGTTCCTTACCGCTTATTTTTCTTGAAAGGGCGAAGAAGAAAGGGCTCGATGTTGTTGTTATACAGATTAAAGGCGAGGAAAACCCCGAAATTTCAAAATTCGGATACCCGGTGCATAAAATAGCCATTACCGCCCTGGGCAGGATACTGAAAGTGGCAAAAAAGGAAAACGCGAAAAAAATTCTGATGCAGGGCTATATAAGGCACACAAATATTTTTAAAAACATCAAATTCGATTTACGAACGCTGAAAGTGCTTATGCGCTCCCCGGATATGAGGGCCGCGTCCATGCTTAATGAGGTTATAAAGGAGTTTAAAAATGAACGGCTGAAAGTTATGCCCAGTACCTGGCTTCTCGACGATTTACTTGCCGGGCACGGCCCTGTCGCGGGGAGAAAGCCCGGGAAAAAATTTTTTAGTGAGATAAAGAAAGGGTTCGACGCGGCGGCCACACTGGCGGGTATGGACATAGGGCAGTCAGTCGTGGTAAAAAAGGGTGTTGTAGCCGCTGCCGAGGCTCAGGAAGGTACGGACAACTGCATTAAAAGAGGCGCTGAAATAGCGGGAAAAGGTTTTATTGTAATAAAAGCGGCAAGGCCCGGACAGGACCTGCGTTTTGACGTGCCTGTAATGGGTTTAAAGACGCTCAGGCTTATTAAGCAGCTGGGCGGCAGCGGAATAGTGGTGGAAACAGGCAAAACTTTGCTGCTGGATAAGGAAAAAATAGAAAAAAATGCCCGAAGGTGGGGGGTTTTTGTATACGGATACAAAAGGAGGTGACGGCATGATCCCGATATCAAAACCGATGATTTCACAGGAGGATATAAAGGCAGTGACACGGGTTTTAAAATCCGGCATGATAGCGGCCGGCCCGGCCGTAAAAAAGTTCGAGGGAAAATTCGCTTCATACACCGGCGTGAAGCAGGCGGTGGCCGTGTCAAGCGGCACGGCGGCGCTGCACGCGGCGCTTTACGGCCTCGGGATAAGCAAAGGCGACAGGGTAGTCGTGCCTTCATTTACTTTTATAGCTACGGCGAACGCGGTGCTGCAGGCCGGAGCAGTGCCGGTTTTTGTTGATATAAGGGAAAATACGATGAACATGGACCCTGATAAACTTGAGGAAATACTGATGAAGGACGAAAAAGGCAGAATAAAAGCGGTAATGCCGGTCCATCTTTACGGCAGGGTATGCGAAATGGACAGGATCATGAAAATAGCGAGGAAGCACGGCGCCAGGGTTATCGAGGACGCGGCGCAGGCGCACGGCGCGAAGTACAGGGGCAAAATGGCGGGAAGCTTTGGCGACGCCGCGGGTTTCAGCATGTACGCCACAAAGAATATGACAACAGGAGAGGGCGGCATGATTACCACAAATATAAAAGAGGCCTCAAAAATTATCAGGAGTTTTATAAACCACGGCTCTGAAGGAGTTTACCATCATGCGCGCGAAGGCTATAATTACAGGATGACGGACGCGGAGGCGGCCATGGGAATTACCCAGCTTAAAAGGCTGGATTATTTCAACCGCAGGAGGCGGAAAAACGCGGCCCGCTACGGTAAAGTTTTAAATAAGTACAAATGGCTCATACTGCCGGACGCGGAAAGAGATGAGTATCATGTTTATCACCAGTATACCGTAAGGGTGAAGCGCGGATTAAGGGACAGGCTGGCTTGTTTTTTAAGGGAAAAAGGCATTGGCGCGAAGGCCTTTTATCCGGTGCCCGTACACATGCAGCCGTTATATAAAAAATACGGGATTAAAAAGGCAAAACTGCCTGTTGCGGAAAAAGCGGCGCGTGAAGTTTTGAGCCTGCCCGCGCATCCGGGCCTTACGCCGCTTGATTTTATCAAAATCGAGGCCGCGTTCAGAAAATTCAACGGGAGAATATAATTGAAATTAAAAGAACTTCATATTCTTGGTTTTAAATCCTTCGCGGACAGGACAGTTATAAAATTCGGCGAAGGTATTACCATATTTGTCGGGCCGAACGGCTCGGGCAAGTCCAATATATTCGACGCCATAAAGTGGGTGCTGGGCGAGCAGAGCGCGAAAAGCCTTAGGGGCGGTAAGATGGAGGATATTATTTTTATAGGCTCCGATACCCGCAAAACCCTTGGCATGAGCGAGGTATCGATTGTTTTTGACAACGAGGACCGCTCCATCAATATGGATTATAATGAAGTTAAGGTTACAAGAAGGCTTTACAGGTCGGGGGAAAGCGATTATATGATAAACGAAAACCCGGTAAGGCTCAGGGATATCGCCGAAATTTTCATGGATACAGGGGTCGGCATAGACGCTTATTCCATAATAGGCCAGGGCGAGATAGACAGGATAGTAAACGCCAAGCCGATCGAAAGAAGGCAGATATTCGAGGAGGCAGCGGGAATAACGAAGTATATAAAGAAAAGGGACGAGGCCCTGAGGAGGCTCGATGACACAGAACAGCATATGTTAAGGATAAATGATATCCTTTCCGAGGTGAGGCGGCAGGCCAATTCCCTCGAAAGGCAGGCAAAAAAAGCGGAAAAATACAAGGCGCTCAAGGCTGAATCGGACGATATGGCGCTGAAAATTTACAAAAAAGACATTAAAGAAAAAAGCGCTGTTTACAGGGAAGAAAAGAAAAGGGCCGAAGAAATAGAAAAGGAAATGGAAGAGGAGGAAACGCGTGTAAGAAAGCAGGAACTTAAATACGAGGAAATGAAACTGAAATCCGCCGAAAAGGAAAGGGAATTTAACGACAAAAAAGAAAAATTGCTTATTAAACAGCAGGAGATAAAAAGGCTCGAGGAAAGCCTGAAATTTTTATCCGAGCGCCATGTGGACCTGGAGGAAAGGATAGGCTCCCTCAAAGAGGAAAATGTGGAAAACGCGGGAAAGTCGGAGGGGATTAAAGTCGATTTGGAAAACAAGAAAAGGGCATTGGAGGAATTGACAGGGGAGACAGGGGGCAGGGAAGGAGAAATAAGGGAATATGAAGAAAACTATAACAGCGAGCTCGCGGCTTGCGGAGAACTAAAGCGGGAACTGGAGAAAAAACAGGGTGAAAGCGCCGAATTGTCCGGGGGACTGTCGGAAATAGGCAGCAGAATAATGGAACAGGAAATATCCCTGAAAAACAACGCTGAAAAAATTGAAAAAACCGGCGCGGCGGAAAAAGAACTCAGGGAAAAATTCAGCAAAACAGAAT
>CAZHOD010000121.1:0-5977 GCA_964534075.1 uncultured Spirochaetia bacterium | reverse complement strand
AATTAGCGTAAACATTCTGCACGTCATCGGCTGCGTCGAGGGCTCCCATAAGCTTAAGCATCTTTTCCGCGTCTTTCCCCTCGAGTTTAACGTAACTTTTGGGCACCATGGTAACTTCGGCATTGGAATATTTTACATTTTTTTCATCCAGAGCTTTTTTAACAGTTTCAAAATCGCCGGGCGCCGTTATTATTTCGCAGGAATCCTCTTCTGTTTTTATATCCTGCGCCCCCGCCTCTATCGCGATATCCATAATCTTTTCCTCATCCGCCGCTTCAGCCGGCACCGAAATACAGCCCTTTTGCTCGAACTGCCACGCCGTCGCGTTTACAGAGGCCATGGAGCCCCCGTACTTTGACAGCTGCGACCTTATGTTCGCCACAGTCCTGTTTTTATTGTCTGTGGTTACATTAATAAGCATGGCTGTCCCCCCGGGGCCATACCCCTCATAGACTACTTCCTCATACGTCACTCCCGGAAGCTCGCCGGTGCCCTTTTGTATAGCCTTTTTAATATTTTCGGCGGGCATGTTTACAGACTTCGCCTTTTCCACAGCGGCCCTGAGCCTGGCATTGCTGGCCGGGTCACCGCCGCCTTCTTTTGCCGCCACAATGACTTCCTTGATTACTTTTGTAAATACCTGGCCCCTCTTAGCGTCAGCAGCAGCTTTTTTTCTCTTTATTGTTGCCCATTTTGAATGGCCGGACATAGAATACCTCCGAAACCGTACGCCCGCGCGGGGCGTTTATTTATTTTGATTTTGACTTAAAACGGTCTTTTCTTCTGTGTTTTTTTCTTTTATGGGTTTTAATTTTCTTTTTATGCCTTTTTCTTCCACATGCCATTAAAAAACCTCCGTGAATATTATTGTTAAACTGCGGTATTATAAAACTTTAAGCGGAAATAATCAACGAAAAAAACGCCCGGATTTGCAGGTTGCGCCGCGCCGTTTTTTTTAATCCCGTCTTAAAAAAACCATCCCGGCCCTTCCCGCGGAGCATTATATGATTTTTTCGCCGCTCATTCTGAAACAAACTGCCTCGGACTCGGCTATTATCTCCCCGCTCTCCTCTTTTATCAACCTGCCTTCGACTATAAATATTTTCTTTTTCTTTTTTGCCATCCACGCCCTCGCTATAACTTCCTCCCCCACTTTAAGCGGTTTTTTCAGTTTGACCCTTATACTGCCGCTTACCACAGGGGTTTTTAGCAGCCGAAGCGGCAGATTCACCATTGCTTCGTCGAGAAAAAGCGATATCATTCCGCCGTGCACAACGCCTTTGTAGCCCTGGAATTCCTTTGGAAAAGCGTACCGGGAAGTCTCAAGCGTTTCACCCTTAAGGATAAATTCGAGTTTCATTCCAATGGGATTTTTTCTGCCGCAGGCTATGCAGTAGGAATCATCTTTCCATCCGGTCATAAGCTCGCTACTACCTCACGTTTACTGAAAAGTTTTTCGATATTGGCGGCAAAAGGGGCCCGTATTATCCCTTCTTCGGTAATCAGGGCGCTTATATACTTAGACGGTGTTATATCAAAAGCCGGGTGCCGGGCCTTTGTTTTTTTCCCGGTAATATCCTTGCCCGCCAGTTTTTTGACCTCATTCGCGTCCCTTTCCTCGATGGGTATGCCCGAGCCCGACTCTATGTTCAAATCCAGAGTATTGGAAGGAGCCGCCACGTAAAAAGGTATGTTATTCGCGTGGGCCAGTACCGCCAGCATATACGTGCCTATCTTATTGGCTACATCACCGTTAGCGGCTATCCGGTCGGCTCCGACTATTACAATGTCAATCTCGCCTTTCCGCATAAAATAACCCGCCATACTGTCGGTTATAAGATAATGCGGCACTTTCATTTCCGAAAGTTCAAAAACCGTGAGCCGGGCGCCCTGTAAATACGGCCTTGTTTCATCCGCGTAAACTGTTATTTTTTTCTTTCTCTCAACGGCCGCTCTTATCACGCCAAGGGCCGTACCGTAACCCGCGGTGGCAAGCGCTCCTGCGTTGCAATGGGTCAAAACAACGTCCTTGTCCCTTATAAGCTCAACGCCGAACCTTCCTATGGCCCTGTTGTTTTCAATATCCTCGTTGAATATTTTTTTTGCCTCGGCGGATATAATACTCTTCAATGTATTTATTTTCCTGTTTTTATGGAATTCAGCGGTATCGAGCATCCTTTTTACCGCCCATTTCAGGTTAACCGCCGTCGGCCTGGTTTTTACCAGCGCTCCGCCGGCCTTATTCAGGTCCCCGAAAAGTTTCCGGCTGTTTGTCCCCCTGAATTTATCCGCCTCTATGGCTATCGCTATGGCCGCGGCCACCCCTATCAGCGGGGCGCCCCTTAATTTCATTTCCTTTATTGCCTTTGCCACATCCCTGTAATTACGGCACTGTATATATTTTTTTGTTCCGGGAAGAGCTGTCTGGTCGAGCACTTTTAAAATATTGCCCCGCCATTCTATGGGTTTTATTTCCTTCATTAGTACCTCCAAAAATTCCTATACTGAAATATCCTTAACAACCGCTTTCATAACCGCGGTAAGTTTCGGCTCCGCTTTCACAGCAGTTTTAATTATATTTTCTATATTTACGGGTTTCAATGTTTCCGGCGCGCATTCATCCGTAATGACCGAAATCCCGAGGATTTTCAGCCCGCAGTGCACACCCTCTATAATTTCCGGCACCGTGGACATGCCCACCATGTCCGCGAACTGCCCCATCATCCTGTATTCCGCCCTTGTTTCTAGGTTTGGCCCGGTAACCCCCACATAAACGCCGCCCATATGCGCCCTGACATTAAGGTTCTCAGCGGCTTTAAAAGCTTTCTTCATGAGTTCTTTTGACGTGGGCTCGTACATATCGGGGTACCTGGGCCCGACCCTGTCATTGTTTGGCCCTATCAGCGGGTTATCCCCTGTAAAATTGATAATATCGTCGATAAGGGCCAAATCCCCCGCGTGATATTTCGGGTTTATCCCTCCGGCGGCGTTGGAAATAAGCAGGTATTTTATCCCCAGTTTATGCATAACCCTTACCGGAAAAACTATCTGTTTCATGCTGTATCCCTCGTACCTGTGGAACCTGCCGGACATTGCTACAACCTTTTTACCTTCCAGCTCCCCGCATATAAGTACACCGGAATGCGTCTCTACAGTGGAAAGCGGGAAATGCGGTATATCCCTGTATGGTATCTTTTTTTCCTCTTTAATTTCTTTTCCCAGGGCCCCGAGCCCGGTGCCCAGTATTATCCCTATGTCCGGGGAAAACCCCGGGATATTGTCCCTTATCATATCTGCTGACTCTTCTACTTTTTTCCATGAATCATCCATCGACTGCCTCCGTGAATTTTTTTTCCGTTATTTTTTTTATCATTATAACCTTGTTCCTCGATTTTTCACCGGCTATTATTTCCACATCCTTTTTAGCGATACCGAAAAACGCGCCTAAAAAAACTTTCAGTTCTTTATTTGCCCTGCCTTTTTCCGGCGGGGAAGACAACCTTATCTTTACCTTCCCGTCATCCATGAGCGATATACCGGGCTTTGACGCGCCGGGCGAGATCCTGGCCTCGATAGTTACACCGCGGCCCCTGCCGTTCATATAACCGGAGCCCTGTAAAAAAGCATGTTAATAATAAATAAAAACGCGCTTTTTACTATCAGGACAATAAATATCGCGATAAGCGGGGTAAAATCCACCCTGCCTGCGACCGCGGGAAAATACCGCCTGATAAGGTTTAAAAAAGGGTCTGTAAGCGCGGTAATTATATTAAAAAAACTCCTGTAGCTGTATATAATATCGTCCCTGAACCAGGACATAAGCGACCTTGTAATTATAACAAGTATATAAATCGTCGCTGCTCCCTCTATTATATTTGTGATGAATAAACCCATTTATCCTCCAATCTTCCCGGCGCGTTTTTCCGCGGCCGCGACCGCACCTGAAAAAGCCCTGCCCGCTTTTGATTTATCAAGCACACTGACCGCCGCCGCGGTTGTCCCGCCTTTTGACGTGACTTTTTTTCTGAGCAGCCCCGGCGCCTCACCTGTTTCAAGCATGAGCCGGCCCGAACCGGCCATGGTAGCGGCTATTAATTTTTCCGCCTTTTTTCTGTTCAGGTTCATTTTTGAAGCCGCCTCAGCCACTGCCTCGGCCACGTAAAAAAAATACGCCGGTCCGCTGCCGCTTACGGCTGTAACCGCGTTGAGCTGTTTTTCCGGCAGCTTAAAAACAACGCTGCAGAAGGAATTCATAAATTTTTCCGCGAAGGAAAGCGACGCCCCGCTGACATTACGGCTTGCCGAATAGCCGCAGGCTCCTTCCCCCACAAGCGCCGGTGTATTCGGCATAACCCTGACAACCGGGGCGTTTGCCCCGAGGATGGAGCGTACGCGTTTTATTGTCACGCCGGCCGCTATGCTTATAACAAGGTGGCGTTTTGTAAGCGCGCCTTTTAACGGTTCCAGCGCCCCTTCAATATCCGCCGGCTTCACGGCTACAACTATCTTAGACGCCCTGAGCGCGGCCTCCCTGTTTGATTTTAATTTTTTTACCCTGCGGTATTTTTTGCAGATATTATTAAGCGCCCTCCTGTTGGTATCGCAGGCGCTTATTTTGATACCGCCGCCGGACGCGCAAAGGCATTTTATTATGGCGGAAGCCATATTGCCCGCGCCTATAAACGCGACAGCGTTTTTATCAGGCCCCGCGTTTTTTTGTCTTTTTGTTTTTGCTTTCATTCAATATACCCTCTCTCCGAAAATGCCTGTGCCGATCCTGACCATATTGGAACCCTCCTCCAGCGCGGCCGTATAATCGTTTGTCATGCCCATTGAAAGCACTTCCATGGAAACACCCGCCGGAGGTTGTTTTCTTATGCCGTCAAATAATTCCCGAGCCTTCCTGAAAAACGGGCGGGAATCCTCCGGGTCCTGAAAGTACGGCGCTATGGCCATCAGCCCTTTTACCTTTATACCGTCCAATTCCGCCGCTCTTTCGGCCAACTGCCGGGTTTCATCCGGGTTTATACCGTGTTTTGTCTCTTCTTCGGAAACTTTTATTTCCAAAAGTATATCCATCGGCTTTCCGGATGAAACACATGCCTTTGAAATTTTTTCCGCGAGTTTCATACTGTCGACCGATTGTATCATCTGAAAATGTTTCACAGCCTTATTTACCTTATTTTTCTGCAAATGACCTATAAAATGTAATTTTACATCCTTAATACGCGGCAGGATACCCTCTATCTTTGGGATTGCTTCCTGTATTCTGTTTTCCCCCAGTTCCGTTATGCCGGATCGTACTGCTTCCTCCATTTTCCCGGAACCTACATTCTTTGTGACAGCGACAATTCTCGCTTTGTCATTGATTTTTTTTACGTTTCTGTATATTTTTTCAATATTTTTCGCGATATAAAATTTATTTTCCATACATTTTTTTCTTCTTGTATTTATTTTTTGTTGTTTATATTATATTATTTATAGTTTTTATTTCAACCGATAAATAAAATAAAAAAACATTAGGTTTTGCATTGTGGAATTTTATGCCGCATAAAGAAAACATATAGTATTTTCGTAACTTTTTCGTAATTTATTCCGGGAACTCCGGCCTGCGGGGCCTGCAATCGTAAATTTTCAGGTTTTATTTTGATTTTCTATTTTTTATTTTTTACTTTTTAAAATTCCCAATTTACGGTTTTAAACTTAAAAGCCTTCACTTTTTGTTCTTTGCTTTTTTTTTATTAATTTTTAGTTTTAAGTTTTAAGCTTCAAATTTTAACTTTAATATCCTACTTTCGCCCTGTCTATTATAATCTTTACGGGATAGCTTTTGTACCTTATGGAAATCCTCTCGTCAAAATAAAGTTTGAGCCGGTCGCCGATTTTCATTTCATTTTCTTCTGCCCTCCTGTTAAAAACCCAGTACGTATTTTCGTCAAAAGACACAAAATATTTTTCAGAATTGCCCTCATCGTCG
>CAZHOD010000120.1:0-6017 GCA_964534075.1 uncultured Spirochaetia bacterium | reverse complement strand
TATACCCGGCTCTTATTTCCTCTATCCTGTCCCTTAACAGAGCCGCCTTTTCAAAATTCAGGTTATCCGCTTCTTTGAGCATCTCTTTTTCCATTTGCCCGATTAAATCATCTTTGTCCTTATACTTGAATTCCTTTTCCTCTGCTGCCAGCGGCATGGTGAAATAATCCATTTCATATACGCTTGTAAGTATATTTTTTATCTCCTTTTTTATGGAACTCGGTGTTATACCGTGCTTTTTGTTGTATTCAAGCTGTTTTTTTCTTCTTCTTTCTGTTTCCTTTATCATCCGTTTCATGGAACCTGTAACAGTGTCCGCGTAAAGTATTACCTGCCCTTCCACATTCCTCGCTGCCCTGCCCGCGGTCTGTATCAAGGATGTCTCCGAACGAAGGAATCCTTCCTTATCCGCGTCCAGAACAGCCACAAGCGAAACCTCGGGCAGGTCGAGCCCCTCTCTCAGAAGGTTTATGCCCACAAGCGCGGTAAATTTACCCTGCCTCAGCTCGCGCAAAATAGTTGTCCGTTCGAGAGTATCAATATCAGAATGAAGGTACCTGCATTTTATGCCGTTATTATCGAGGTACGAAGAAAGGCTCTCCGCCATTTTTTTCGTAAGGGTGGTTACAAGCACCCTCTGATTTTTTTTGTCCCTTTTTTTTATCTCCGCCATAACATCATCCACCTGGCTTCCCGCGGGCCTTATAATCACTTCGGGGTCGATAAGCCCGGTTGGCCGCACTATCTGCTCAATAATATTTTTCTCACCGCTTCGCGAACGCTCATATTCCCCGGGAGTTGCTGAAACATATATAACCCGGCCGGTTTTTTTCTCGAATTCATCAAAAGTAAGGGGCCTGTTGTCAAAGGCGCGCGGCAGCCGGAACCCGTAATCCACGAGGTTTTTCTTCCTGGTGTAATCCCCTCCGTACATGGCGCGTATCTGGGGAACAGCCGCGTGTGACTCGTCTATCATAATAAGGAAATCATCGGGAAAATAATCTATAAGGGTATATGGGGGCTCACCCGGCTTGCGCCCGTCTATTATCCCGGAATAATTCTCTATCCCCTTGCAGTATCCCATTTCCATAAGCATTTCAATATCGTAATTGGTCCTCGTTTTGAGCCGTTCGTATTCCACAGGCTTATCCCTGAAATCACGCAGCCGAACGTCAAGCTCCTTTTTTATTTTTTCCACTATGACCGCAGCCTGCTCCTCGGGCATTACGTAATGTGTCGCCGGGTAAACAAGCGCTCTTCTCAGCCTGTTTATTGTATTTTTGCTTACAGGATCTATTTCCGTGATTCTTTCCACAGTGTCGCCGAAAAACTCCACCCTGAGCGCGTGTTCCAGATAGGCCGGAAATATCTCCATTATATCCCCTTTTATCCTGAATATTCCCCGGGTGAACTCAAACTCGTTTCTTTTATACTGCATCGCGACAAGCTTTCCCGCGGCTTGTTCGATCGGCATCTCCATTCCTTCCTCTATAAAAAGGTCCGTCCTTTTATATGTTTCGGGCGAACCTATACCGAATATGCACGACACGCTGGCGACAATTATAACATCCCTTCGCGTAATAAGTTTATGCGTGGCCGCCAGCCTCATCCTGTCCAGTTCCTCATTTATATCCGAATCCTTTTCTATATAAAGGTCTCTCTGCGGAACATAACTCTCGGGCTGGTAATAGTCGTAATAGGAAACAAAATACTCGACCGCGTTGCCCGGAAAAAATCCCCTGAATTCCATATAAAGCTGCGCGGCCAGTGTCTTATTGTGGGATATAATAAGGGTGGGCCTGTTCAAATTTTCTATTACCTTTGCCATTGTGAAAGTTTTACCCGAGCCGGTAACGCCGAGCAAGGACTGGTGTTTTTCACCGCCTCTTAAATTTTTCACCAGTTGTTTTATGGCGCGCGGCTGGTCACCCGCCGGTTTAAAAGGGGTTTTCAGGCTGAATTTTTCCATGAATACTCCGAAGAAAGGCTCATTTTGACTGCTGCTTTTTGGTAATTTCCTGTATCAGCTGTTTTGCTTCCGGGTGTTCAGGATATTTTTCTGTTATTTTGTTGTAAATTCTTAACGCTTCCTTAATAAGTCCCTGGTTGACATATATAAAAGCAGTTGTGAAAAGCGAGTCCAGGGTGTCATCATTCACATCTATATCGTCCTTCATAACCGGTTTTTCTGTTTCCCCTGTATCATCTTTAAGTTTTTCTTTATTTTCCGGCATGGGCTCCGCGGGGCGCTGTGATGGTTTTATTTCGGTATTTTTTGCCTCGGGTTTCGGCCCGAGTTCGGGCTTTTCATAAGTTTTTTTCAAATGGTCCATGAGGCCCGGCTTTTCCGCTGCCCGGGGAGGCGGGCTCCCTGCCTTTTCAGCGGGAGGCGGAGGCGCGCCCTCTTCTTCCTTCATTTTTTTCTGTATCTGCGCCTTCTGCCTCTTCCATTTTTCAACGGCCTCCCTCTTTACTTTTTCAAGAAGCGCCCGTTTTTTCTGTTCCTGCTCCCGCATTATCCGCTGTATTTCCTCTTCTTTGAGCTTTTCCTTTTTCTGCGCCTCGTCGAGCTTGGACTTTAGCTCATCAGCGGCCTTTTGTATTATTTTCATTTCCTTTTCTTCGTACTCGCGCTGAAACTTATGCTCCTCGCTTATAAGCCTCCTGGCCCTCTCTTCCTCTTCCTTTATTATTTGCGCGTGCTTCTCCTCTATTGCTTTTTCCTTTGCCTCCTCCACGCCCGCTTTGGGCGCGGAATCTATTTTTTTCCATACCTTTTCGCCGGCGGACTGCTGCGCGACCTCCATATATACCCTGTGCAGTTTTGCCCTCAGCTCCCGGTTGTTAGGCGCCAGTTTAAGCGCGGTTATATAGGTTTCTACAGCCCCGTCATAATCCCCGTTATTAAGGTAGTTCTGCGCCATTTTATCGAATTTTTCTATGATACCCTGCTGAGAATCTTCTTTTTTGCCGGATTGACGCGCCTGCATTTTTCTCGTACGCTCGAGATACCCTGCCTCTTCCTCGTTCAGTTTTTTAAGTTTCTCCTCAACAGGAAATTCTTCACTGCTGAAATTTTCAATGTCCTCATATATGTTTCTCGCCTCCCCGAACTGCTTGTTCAGCGCTTTCCTCTCCGCGTCCCTGATAAGATTTCGCAGGGCGGCCTTAAGCCGGGCTTTTATCCTTGATTCTTCCGGAAACACCTTCAATGCTTTTCTGCACAGCTTAACTATCTTTAAATTCTGCCCTTTCTGCTCGAGCGCCCCAAGCGCGCCGGAATAAGCGTCAAGGGCATTTTCTTTTTTACCCAGTTTAAGGTACGTATCCCCGAGCATATTAAACACGTTGAAATCCCCGGGCTCGCCTTTTCTGAGCCGTTCATAAAGCTCCGCCGCTTTTTTGTACTCTTTATCCTGGTAATAACCGTAAGCCAGTTTGATGTAAAGCCTTTTTTCTTCCAGGTCCACGCGTTTTCACCTTTTTCATAGGGTAGCTTTTAGTATAATACCTGATAAAAAATATGTCAAACTCAATAGGTAAAATATATCCTGCGTTATTATTTATATTCAAACACCTGCCGGCGTTTACTTTGTCATGAGCTCGACTTCCGCCCTCTGCCCGCTCTTTTTAACCGCTTCCTTCGCGGAAACGCCAAAATACCCGCCGTCACCGTATCCGGTTACATAAATATTAACGGCGGGGACCTTTTGCGCTCCGGATAAATACTCCTTTACCGCCAAAGCCCGCTTTATGGAAAGCTCCAGGTTCTCTTCATGCCCTTTATAATCGGACGCGTACGCCTTTACAAACAAATAATAGTTTTTGGCGTACTTTTTTACGGCATCAGCAGCCTGGTTGAGGTAGGAATACTCTGACTCCGGTATTTCGTCGGACGTTTTATCAAAATCTATTGCCGCGAGCGTCAGCTCTATTCCCATCCCTTTAAACTCAGGCGGCGCTGCCTGTATAAAACCTTCGGTTTTGGTTTGTATGCCGTTTCTCTGAAAAACAATGACCCTGTAACGGTATACTTCACCCGGCCTTACATATTCGTTCCTGTCATTGGCGCCGTTCCATACAACTTTTTTTACACCGGGCGGTTTGTTCCTGAACGCCTTTATCACTCCGCCGTCATAATAACGTATCTCAAGCGACCATTTTTCCACCCTGGTATAATCCCTCATATTCGACACAAACTCAACCTTTTCCCCTCCGATGTCAAAAATCCTGCTCTCAGGCAGCGCGTTAAATTTGGCTATATAAGTATCCACGGTAAAATCCCCGATGTTTTCGTTTTTATTGCCGGCAAAATCCTCCAGCGCCACCACGGCCCTGTACCCGCCGTCTTTTATCTTTGCGCCCAGCGCGTCCTTTCCGCTCCATCCCAGTTTTTCAGTAAACCCCCTGCCTGACATTTTCCTGACAGTATTGCCCTCTTCATCCTTTATAAAAAGTTCCCAGTATTTTATATCGCGGTCCCGTGGTTTTATGCTTATGCTAAGCTCTTTTACCCTGCTTTTTTTATGCGGCGCGAATATTTTCGGGCTTACGGAAACTCTGAACCTGGGCGGAACAGTATCTACGCTCAGGACCCTCTTTTTTTCCCATACTTCCTGCCCCCTGTAAAAAACCTTGTAGTTCAGGGTATAATCCCCGTCCTTAACCGCTTCTTTTTTGTCTTTCAGGCCTCCCCACTTTATTCTTTTTTCAAGGCGCTCCCCTCCTTTATACTCCTTAACTTTTTCTTCCTTATCATTTGTTATTAAAAGCCGCCAGCTTATGCCCCTGCGTATTTCCGGCGCGCCGGACAGGGATATTACCGCTTTATCGAACTTCCCGTCATTGTTCGGGGAAATATATTTCTGCGAGATATCCATCTTCATATTTTTGAATTTTTGTTTAATAAGCCTTAAAATTCTTTTTTTATCCGGGGGCCCGGGCTGCTTAAGCGCTTTTTTCGCGGCCCGTTTGCCGAGTAAATAACTAAAATTTATTTTATGCGTCTCCCCGAGGTTGTTTATCCCCGGCACATAAACATAGTCAAGAACAAAATCCTCCCTCCCGTAGGAGAACCCGAAAGTAAACCTGTGGTTTGGCTCCCTCGCTTCCCTCCATGCCAGCCCCGCCCTGAAACCGAAATTGCCGGCCTCTTTATGCCTGAACCATTTTTCTCCGCCTAAATTAAAACCGTACCTTGCCGGCTTATCATTTGTTTCATAATCCACGCCGTATATATCCGCGGCAATAACAGCTGTATCATCGAAAAAATAGGATGCCCCTGCCCTGTATACAGCCGGAATTTTTTCTCTAAAACCCCTCCCCCAGTTTATTTCAGCGTCTATATCCTGCAAAAGCAGCCCGAACCTCATCTTTTTTTCCAAAAAATCCGGTTTTATCATGACACCCGTGTCCACTGACGGGGTAAAACCATTTATGTTGTAATCCGGCGCGGATATGTTTATAAATTTAAGATTAATTCCCGCGGAAACGTTTTTTTCGGGGTTGATATAGGTGGCGTAAGAAAGGTAAAAAATATCATCGGAGAAAATGGACGCGGGGTATACAGAATGCATATAAGTGGCCGCGGCTGTCATATCCGCGAACAGAGGATGTGTATAATTAAAGCCGTAATTATATTGTTTCCCCCGCAAACAGGAATCAAAAAATACGCCTATATTCACCCTGTCGGAAAATACAAGGCCGGCCGGGTTCCAGTAAAAAGACGAAAAATCATCGGATACTGACGTAAAGGCCCCGCCCATACCCGTTGCCCGCGCTCCCACGGCAGTAAAAGCGTCGTCCTTTACATAGGCGGCTGCCGCGAAGGCAGGCACCAGGACCAGCGCTGTCAAGAGTAATAAAAACTTTTTTAAAATAGTTTTCACTTCCCACCCGCTTATCTTTTTTATAAGTTTAAACCATAGGGGTGGAAAAATCAACAGGAAAGGACTCCTTGTGATAATACCTCAGAAGGTGTGAAAAAATTGGGTTTTCCAAGCATATTTCTACTGCGG
>CAZHOD010000119.1:0-6038 GCA_964534075.1 uncultured Spirochaetia bacterium | reverse complement strand
AAAGCCTTCAAGTTCTTCTCCTATCTCAACCACAACCCCTTCTTTTAATGCTTTTTTTATTTTTGTTTTCACTTTATCCCCGGTTTTTTTCTCACCGAAAAACTTTTCAAAAGGATTCTCCCTTGTCCTTTTAAGGCTCAAAAGCGCCTTCCCCCTGTCAAACCCGGTAACCTTTACGGTAATAACATCGCCCTCTTTAAATTGTCCTTCAATGGATTCTATTTTTTTCCAGGCAAGCTCAGAAGCGGGTATAAACGCCCTCATTCCTTCCTTTTCCACTTTTACGCCGTTATCCGATGCCCCGGTTATTTTAACTTCCGCCGTTTTTCCCTCGGGAAAAACTTCCTTTAATTTTTCCGCCTGTTCCTTAACTTTTTCAGCCGCGTATTCCCTGTAAGAAACCACGACATTCCTTTTAACCTCGTCAAGCTGGAGTATTTTTAAAGGTATTTTTTTACCTTCGATGTTTTCCACCGGCATACCGGGCTCTTTTGAGTGCGACATTGGCATAAACGCCGTCACACCGGATCCAAAATCGATTATATACCCGCCTTTTACGGTTTTTACGACTTTGCCCTCCATAGCGCTTTTTTCCTCGGCGGCTTTTTTCACCCGGGAAAACACTATTTTTTTATCGGCTATTATTTTAGAAAGGGACACCATCCCTTCTTTATTTTCCTTTTTTTTGACAAAAACATCTATTTCATCGCCCTCTTTTACGGAATCATAATACCCGTGCCTTTCGCTTTCCTCCGCCGGGATTATTCCTTCCGATTTATAGCCCACATCTACAAATATATCTCCTTCGGACTTCCTTACAACACGCCCCTTGATAACACTGCTTTCTCTGACATTTTTAAAATCATAATTTTCTTTCATCATAACGCTCCTGTTTTATTTCATGCTCCTTATCTTTCTTACTGCTTTATTTATTACGCGCTCCGGCGTCGACGCTCCCGCGCTTACACCGGCGTGCTTTTTATTTTCAAACCAGCTTTTCCTCAGTTCTTTTTCCGTTTCTATATGATACACATCCTTGAGCTTTTCCCTGCTGAGCTCATAAAGCCTTCGTGTATTGGCGCTGTTCCTTCCGCCTATTATTACCATAACATCGGCCTTTTCCGCAAGTTTTTTTGTCGCTTCCTGCCGCCTTCGTGTCGCGTCGCATATCGTATTAAAGGACCTTACTTCAACATATTTTTTTTTGAAAAATTTCCTTGTTATTTCATTTATCACTTCACTGTAAAACCCCGCGTTTTGGGTTGTCTGTGAAACAATGCCGATTTTATTTTTCGGCTTCATTTTTTTTATATCGCTTATTTTGTTTATCACCACTTTTTCACTGTTTATCTGCCCCATTATGCCGTCCACCTCATTATGGTCGCCGTCCCCCACGACAACTACATAATACCGTTCCTTCGCCAGTTTCCTCACAATTTTATGTATTTTTTTTACATAGGGGCATGTTGTGTCCAGTATCTTTGCCTTTTTTGCGTTCAGCAACTTCTCCTCCCGGGCAGGTATTCCGTGGGCGCTGATAATAACCGGGGCGCCTTTTTTTACGCGCTGTACCGTATCGACATGCTTTGCCCCCGCCTGCTCAAGGCGCTTTACCTCCTGGGGGTTATGTATAATCTGCCGCAGCGAATATATTACGCCTTTTTCCCGGGGCCGGGTATGTTTATAAGCCATATCCATGGCGCGCCTGACACCGTAACAAAAACCCGACCCTTCGGCCACACTGACCTTCATTTTTTCCCGCCCGCTCGCAGTTTTTCCCTGAGCTCTTTTATTCTTTCAATAATCTTTTCCGTAATTTCGATATAAACCTCTTTCGAGCCTTTTTTTTCGAAATATCCGGAAAAATCCATTTCTTCGCCGTATATTATCCTTATTTTTCTGAAAAGCGCAGGCAGCTTTTTGCCTTTTGGCCAGGCCTTATGGGAGCCGTCTATATATACCGGAATAACTTTTGCCTTTGTCATATAAACAAGCATTCCCGCGCCGGGCTTACCCTCTTTAATATTCCCGTCCGGGCTTCTTGTCCCTTCGGGAAATATTGTTACCAGCCCGCCTTTTTCCACTATACCGGAAAGCTCTTTCCATGCCCGCCTGTCCACCGCGCCCCTTTTAACGGGAAAAGCCCCCATGTAACGCAGCAGCCTCCCCCACCCCGGCACCCTGAAAAGGCTGTCCCTTGCCATAAACCGGAACATCCTTTTATATGATACGCATCCCACCAGCGGCGGGTCCCAGAAGCTGGCGTGATTCGGCATTACAATTCCCCCTTCTTTTTGGGGTATATTGTGAACATCGTAAAATTTCAGCCCGTAAAAAACTTTAAAAAAAGACAGGGCCGCGGTCTTAAAAAAATTATGCACCACAAACCTTAAAGCCCTGTCTATAAAAGCGGTCATTTTTTACCTTTCCTTTCAAAAATATCGAAAAAACCGGGGAATGAGGTATTCACACATTCTGTATCCTTTATTAAAAGTCCGTTTTCGCTCGCCGGCGCGGCCGCCGCGAAAGCCATGGCCACCCTGTGGTCGCCAAAGGAATCTATATCCGAGTATTTAATCGGCTCGCCTCCGTTCCCGCAGATAACCATTCCGTCCGGCTTTTCATCGACTTTTATTCCTACCCGCCTTAAATTTTTTACAATGGCTGATATCCTGTCTGTCTCTTTCACGCGTAATTCCCCCGCGTCCCTGATTATTGTCCTGCCGCGGGCGAAAGCCGCCACAACCGCTATTACGGGAATCTCGTCTATGAGGCGGGGTATAATCGCTCCTTTTATTACGGCCCCCCTGAGCTTACCGGGCGCGGCATGTATATCGCCGACAGGCTCCATGTTTTTCTGTTTCAGTTTTTTAATTGTTATTTTCGCCCCCATTTTTTTAAATACATCTATGATTCCCGTCCTCGTGGGATTGAGGCCTACATTTTTTATCGTAACTTTTCGGCTTCCCGGGAGTATCCCCGACGCGATAAAATAAGCCGCCGATGAAACATCACCGGGCACAAAAACAGGCCTGCCTGAAAGCTCTTTTCCCGGATAAATTTTCACGCGCCTGCCCCTTGTTTTTACCTCTGCCCCCATATATGACAGCATCCGTTCGGTGTGGTCCCTCGATTTTTCCGGCTCTATAACTTCGGTAGGTTTTGAGCAGTGAAGCGCCGCGAGCAGTATCGATGATTTAACCTGCGCGCTCGCTACAGGCATCTTATATGATATGCCTTTTAATGTCCTGCTGCGCACTGTTATCGGCGCGTGCCCCCTGCTTGACTCAAACTTACCACCCATTCCCGAAAGCGGGAAAATCACCCTTTTCATCGGGCGCCTGGTTACCTGCCCGTCCCCGGTTATTACGGACGTAAAAGGCTGCGCCGCCAGCACTCCGAGGCTGAGCCTTATACATGTACCTGAATTTCCCGCGTAAAGCTCCCCCTGCGGCTCCCTGAGGGACATCAGCCCTTTGCCGTGCACGAAATATAAATTTTTCTTTTTTTCTATTTTCACGCCGAGGGACCTGTAGATTTTTACTGTATTAAGAGTATCTTCCGCCTCGAGAAAATTCGAAATTTTTGTGACGCCTCTCGCCAGGCTCCCGATTATTACCGCCCTGTGTGAAATCGATTTGTCACCCGGGGCCTTAACCGCTCCCGCGGACCTCTTTAGGGATGATACGTAAACTTTTTTCATTTTGAGAGGCCTTCCCTCAAAGAACGCGCTTTTTTTATATAAACCTTCAGGCTTTTAACCCTGTTAAAGGCGATTATCTTTTTTAGTTCCAGGAGTTCTGACCGCGCCTGCTTTATATCGTTGATGACCCGGTTTTTATTCGCGATAAATATATCCGACCATATTTCTTCGCCGGAAGCGGCTATCCTGGTCGCGTCCTTAAAACCTTTACCTATCAAATCCGGGTTATTTTTGATTAAATCCGGATTTAAATTTACCATGGCGAAAGATAACAGATGAGGGAAATGGCTTATCCCGGAAACAGCCCTGTCGTGCCGGGCCGCGGTCATTTTTATTACTTTCATGCCCAGCGCTTTCCAGAACCCCGTTATCCTCGATGTCTTTTTTGATTTTCCGCCCGTTACCATACAGGCTCCGCCTTTATAAAGCCCCGGTTTTAAATTCTTTATCCCGGTTTTCTCCGACCCGACCATAGGATGAGAACCGCAGAACTGTTTATTCCTGTCGATTTTTTTTATCTCTTTTTCCACGCTCTCTTTAACGCTGCCTATATCCGTCACAACCGTTTTTTTGTCCAAAAACGGGAGGATAGACGCGAACATCCCGGGTATAAGCATCACAGGCACGCATAAAACAACAATATCCGCCCCTGACACGGCTTCCGCTATATCGCCCGTAATTTCCGTCGCGGCTTTCATTCTTTTCGCCGCCCTTAACCGCGGCAAATTCCTTCCGAGCCCTGTTACGTTTTTTGCCAGGCGCGAGGAAATAAGCTGTTTTCCTAAACTACCGCCCATAAAACCCATGCCCGCTATCGTAACTTTATTGTACCTGAATTTTCCCATTTTTCTCCTCCAAATAAGTTGAAACTTTTGTTTCCTTATTTTTAATTATATGGACCTTCCGACAGCCACGGAAACTTTTTTCATCTCCGCCGCCATCTTCCTGTACTCCGAAGGCAGAAGCGACTGCGCGCCGTCTGAAAGAGCGTCTTCGGGTTTTGGGTGAACCTCTATGGTTACTCCGTCAGCTCCCGCGGCTATTGCCGCTTTTGCCATGGCCCCTATATACGCCTTTTTTCCCGTCGCGTGCGAAGGGTCGGCTATAACCGGAAGGTGGGTCATGGATTTTACCGCCGGCACGGCGGAAAGGTCCAGAGTATTTCTTGTCTCTGTCTCAAAGGTCCTAATGCCCCTCTCGCATAAAACAACATTCATATTTCCGTTGGAAAGTATGTACTCCGCAGACATGAGCCATTCTTTTATTGTTGA
Source organism: uncultured Spirochaetia bacterium (assembly GCA_964534075.1). Lineage (GTDB taxonomy): Bacteria > Oederibacteriota > PGYV01 > PGYV01 > CAYTNY01 > CAZHOD01. Next base: position 1,064 of record CAZHOD010000119.1, on the reverse strand, counting down.
CATGAGCCCTCTTTTTAACAGCACAGGCTTTTTTGTCTTTCCCACTTCCTTTAAGAGCTCAAAATTCTGCATGTTCCTCGCGCCTATCTGGAACATATCCGCGTACTTGTTTACAAGTTCCACATGCCTTGTATCGAGCACCTCGGTTACTATGGGCAGCCCGGTTGCCTCGCGGCCTTCCGCCATTATCTTAAGCCCGTCTTCACCAAGCCCCTGGAAAGAGTACGGGGATGTCCTCGGCTTAAAGGCGCCGCCGCGCAGCACACCAACACCCATTTTTTTCAGCGAGCGCGCGACGCTGAGAAACTGTTTCCTGCTCTCGACCGAGCAGGGGCCCGCGATCAAACATACCTTTTTGCCTCCTATTGAGGCTCCTTTGCCTATTTTTACAATTGTTCCGGTGTTTTTGAATTCCCGGCTCGCCAGTTTAAACGGCTTTAAAACCGTCATTGTTTTTTCGACTCCCGGGAAACTTTCAAAAGGCACCGTAGCCAGGACCCTTTCGTCCCCGATAACGCCTATTATCGTCCTTTCTTTTCCCCTCGACACCTGCCCCCGGAGCCTGTATTCCTTTATCTTGTCCAGAATGTGGTTTATCTGCTTCTTTGTTGTTTTGGGTTTCACAACGATAATCATGATATCCTCCTTGTTTTTCCGGGCCGACGCCGGCCCGGGTTTAGTTTATTTTTTCAAGCTCTTTTACCAGTTTTTTATTTTCGCTCATTGTCCCGATTGTTATTCTGGCGCGCTTACCTTTGTTCGGCCTTATAATTACGCCCTTTTTTAAAAGTTTTTGGAAAACCTTTTTTGATTCCATGCCGAATTTCACAAAAATAAAATTCGCTTCTGTGGGAACATAATCTATACCGAGTTTTTTGAATTCCCTGTATAAATATTTTTTTCCTTCCGCGTTTGCGTTCAGTGTTTTTCTCACGTGCTCCCTGTCGGAAAGCGCGGCTTCTGCCCCTGCCTGCGCCATGGAGTTTACGTTAAAAGGCGGCCTCACCCTTTCTATAATCCCGGTAACGCGGGGATCCGCTATGCCGTAGCCTATCCTCAGCCCC
>CAZHOD010000118.1:1212-6113 GCA_964534075.1 uncultured Spirochaetia bacterium | reverse complement strand
TTTTGAAGACAGGGACGCGCTTGTAAGGATGGATATGTCTGAATTCATGGAAAAATTTACGGTATCAAGGCTCGTGGGGGCGCCCCCCGGATATGTGGGGCACGATGAAGGAGGCCAGCTTACGGAAAAGGTCAGGAGGCGGCCTTATTCCGTGGTGCTTTTCGACGAAATAGAAAAGGCTCATCCCGAAGTTTTCAATATTTTGCTTCAGATACTTGAAAACGGCCGGCTGACCGACTCAGTGGGAAGGGTTGTGGATTTTAAGAACGCGGTGGTAATTATTACTTCAAACATAGGTTCAAAATACGCGGAAAAGTCCAGGCCGCTGGGTTTCCAGCATAGCGCTGAAGAAATATCGTACAGCGGGATGAAAACAAAGGTTCTGGAAGAACTTAAAAAAGCAATGAATCCCGAATTTTTAAACAGGATAGACGAGACAATAGTATTCCACCCTTTAAATAAGAAACACCTGAAAAAAATAGTGGATATAATGGTAGGCGACCTTGTGAAGAGGCTCGCGGACAGGTTCATATACCTGAAACTTACGGACGGCGCCAGGGAGCTTTTGATAGAGGAAGGATACAACCCCATATACGGGGCAAGGCCGCTGCGGCGGGCAATACAAAGGCTGCTCGAGGACCCGCTTGCCGAAAGTATGCTCCAGGGAAAAATTTCCGAGAAAAGCAGTATAAAAGCGGAAAGAGAGAAAGACAGGCTGAAATTTAAAACAAAAAATGAAAGCCGCTGATTTTTTCAACCGGTAAATGTTTATGAGAATATTAAAAAGCCTTATCAAAATAATCACCTTGTTTTTTCTGGTATCGCTGGCCATAGTGTTTGTGGCGTTTAAGAGCGGATTGTTTACGGACGAGCTAAGGGACTACGCCGAAGCCGAAATAATAAAAAATACCGGTAAAAGTGTCAGGATAGAAGAAATAGAAATAGGTTTTGTAAACAATATCGTTTTAAAAAACGTGAGAATCCCGCTAAAAAGGACCCTGTCCGTATCGGGAGGGTTTGCCGCGATAGAAAGGGTAATTTTCAGGTTTAATATTATCGACCTGTTTTTTGACAATAAAAAAGTAAACAGGACCCTTTCGCATATTATTGTGGATTCTCCGGTTGTTTTTATAAAGAAAAAAAATGACAGGATTAATACGTCTGAGTTTTTGGAAAGTTTCAGGCTTAATAGCGGCGATGCGGATAAAAATGGGGACATTCCGTTTATTATACCCGTGACAAGGGTTCTTGTAGAGGGAGGGATAATAAGTTATAAGGATATGGACGCGGGTTTTAATACCGAGCTGAGGGATATAAAAGGCAGCCTTTCCATAGGTTTAAAAAGCGGGGAAATAACTGCATACCTCGCCGGCCGCACAAAGTACAGCGCCAGAAGGAACGTAGAGACCGATACGGCCTATTATTTCAGGGACAAATCTTTTAAATCCGGGATAAAGCTAAAAGACGCGGACCTCAGCCATTGGGGAAGTTATATTTTTTCTCCCCGTGATTACGCGATTAAAAGGGGGAATTTTTCGTTTGATTTCGATGTCAACGGCACAGGGTTGTCTTCTGAAAAATCTGATATGCAGGGAAATTTTTCCGTAAATAACGGGGATATTAATTTATACGGCAGGGTTCCGGTAGATGATATTGATATAGACATAAATCTTATTAACGAAAAGGTGATGATAAAAAATTTTAATTTTGGGCTGTATGGCGGCACAGGCATTGTAAGAGGGGGCGCTGACAACATATTTAAAGAAATTTCATATGAAACCGAAGTGCTCATAAAAGATATCGATATGTCCAAAATAAATAAAAAGTACCTTAAAGGCGAGGCAAAAGCTGTTTTTAGGGCGAAGGGCGCGGGAAAAAATAATAATATATCAGGCCGTGTGCACTGGGAAAGAGGAAAGCTCGGCAGCGCTGAAGTCGCGGACATAAACGCGGGGGTAACACTTGAAAACGGCAGGCTGGATCTGAAAAAGATAAAAGGAAAAGTCGGTAAAGGCACGCTTTCCGGGAGCGGGTTTTTGGAAACAGGGGGCAAAAATAAGCTGGATATGAGTTTTTTCTTAGAAGGGCTTAATCTAAAAGAGGCTTCGGGAAAGGAGAAAATAAAAGGGGAGGCCGATATCAAAGCCCTGTTTTCCGGGACATTAGCCCTTCCTGTAGTCAGGGTAAAAGGTGAATCAAAAAAAATATCTTACCTGGAAAACAACGTGAGGAATATCAAGGCCGGCGCTGTTATGGGGAAAAAAGGGATTATAGGTACGGTGGAGGGGGATTACGGCAAATACATCGGGCTTAGAGGGGAAACAAAAATCATGGCGGAAAAAGATAAAATAAATATCCCTTATATAAAAATTTTTGACGCGGAAAGTATGCTGGTTGAGATAAAAGGTTCCTACGCGAGGGAAAGCGGGGAGGTAAATATAGACGCGCTTGTGGACAATCTGCGGCTTTCCGGCCTGGATCTTGATTTTTTGAAAGGCAAGGATATAGACGGCACGGTAAAAAGCGGGATTCATATAAGGGGTACAGACGCTCACCCTGTTGTTAAGGCGTCAGTGGATTCGGAAAACCTTGAGATAAAAGGAAGGGCAAACAGCCTGTCTTTTGGCGTAAATTACATGGACAATATCCTGGGAATAACCGGGTTTGCTTTCAACGACAACCTTTCGGGTTCCGGTGAATTTTCTTTACGTAAGAGGATATTCAATGTGGACCTTTCGGCTGAGGGCTTCAGGGGGTATGTGCTTGAAGAGCTTACCGGGTTTGATTTTTTTAAAAACAGCGTAATAGACGGTGAAATTTTGGTAAAAAAGGAGAAAAAAGGCTACGGGGGTAGCATAAAACTTGGCGCGTCTTATACAAAGGGTTATTATACCGGGCTTATTGTAGATGTTGAAGGGAGCAACAACGATTTCAGCGTAAATACCATAGCTGTGCGGCAGAAGAATGGTTTTATGAAAGCTTCCGGTTTTTGCGAGGTTAAAAAAGATGAAGAGGTAAAACTTGAACTCGACGGTGAATTCAAAGATTACAGGGTAAACGCCAAGCTTGTCGATTTGGACGGTGAATTCCGGCAGGAGCATGAAATCAGCATAAAAGACAGGCATATAGTTTCTGAAAACAGGGTCAGGGCCGGGCCGATTTATTTTAACGGCCGTCAGATGGAGGGCCTTGATATATACGCCCGGGCTGTAAATCTTAGCGTGCCCCGGTTCAGCCTTAACTGGGGGAGAGAATATAAAATTGAGGGTAAGTTTTTCGATGCCGAGGTTCCTGAAATAGAGGCCTCTGCCAGGGTGAGGGGCGCGGATTTATATCCCTTTTATATGCTTTCCGGCTTAAGGAATAAGGGGCTTCCCAACGGGGCGCGCGTAGACGGCGAGGCCCGTATAAAGGGAAAGATAAACAACGCTTTTATGTCCCTGAGGCTCGGACAGGAAAAAGGGAGCGTTAATATAAGCGGCGATATTTCTTTTGTAAAAAAGGGCGCGGGTTACAGGCCGTTTAGAGCGAATACAAAATATAAATTCACAAATGTCGATATAAAAAATTTTTCCCGGATTTTTACCCGTGATTTCGACCATTCCGGAAGGCTTAACGGCGAAGGAAATATAAAAGGCCGGCTGGAAAACCCCGAAAGCTCCGGCAGGCTTGTTTTGAGATCCGGTGTGCTCGCGGGTTTTGATTATGATAACATAAATATTGAATACTCGGTTAAGGATAAAAAAATAAACCTCGAAAGGTTTGTTTTGAACCATAAAAACAGGCAGCTTAAAATATATGATTCGGAAGTGCAGGCCAAAGAAGAACAAACTTACATTACTACAATAAAAACAGAAATGGATAATTTTATCTGGCGGGGGAATTATTTTACGGGGGGCATTAATTTTTACGGAAAAATATCCAATTATAAAGGCATAAAAATAGACGGGTCAGTCTCTTCCGGGGATTTTATGTTTAAAAAACACAAATTCCGGCCATTTTTAATTAAGGTTAATTATGACGGGGAACTGCTTGCTTTAAAGTCGAGGAAAGGCGAGAGCGATTTGGACGCTAAAGTAGGAATAACGGACAGCGGCATAAATTTTGAGAGGATGCGGGTTTCGGAGGAAGGAAAAGGGAAATATTTTGAAATGAGCGGCCGGATAAGGACAGACAAAAAAAATTCAGACCTGCGGATAAAAGGCGATGGGCTTGACCCGCAGATGATAAATGACATGCTTGGCTGGGACCACAGGTGGGGGGGGAGCCTGAACGGCAACGTGAAGGTTTCGGGAAATCCGGGCAAGGGGTTTAAATATACCATGCTTGTATCGATAAATAACGGTATGGTTAACGATATTCCCTTTGATATTTTTTCCGGGCTTTTTGTGCTGAAAAACCACTGGTTTGACTTCTCGCCGGTCGACCCGCTCGTTATGGAAAAAGAAGGAGATTACAAAATTAAACTGACCGGAAAAATACCCGCCCCAATGTCGGAAGAAGGTGTTCAAAAACTAAAAGGGGTGCCCATGCAGCTGGAAGCGGAAATGAAAGACGGGGACCTTTCAATAATTAATTTTTTAAATTTTGTCGACAGCGCGAAAGGGCCGGCCGAAGCTGAAATAAGGATAACGGGCACAAAGGAATACCCTTCAATAAGCGGGAGGCTTAGTATTTCCGGGGCATCGGTACGGTCAAAATACCTTTTTGATGAACTTGATAATGTTTACGGAAATATAATAATCAAGGATAATGTGATGGACATATATTCGCTGAAAGGGGACACAAAAAAAGGAACGCTTAAAATCGAAAATCTGGATGACACGAAAAAAGGCGGGCTTTTGAAGTGGTATAAAATTCATCAGGTTAACTGGAAAGTAACAAATACAGGAGGTAAAATT
>CAZHOD010000118.1:0-1202 GCA_964534075.1 uncultured Spirochaetia bacterium | reverse complement strand
TTCCGACACGAGTTATATGGAATTTATCGAGGGGGACGCGGATATAGACCTTGAAATCACGGGGCTTATAGAAGCGCCGAATGTAAAAGGCGTCATGAAGGTTTCTGATTTAAGGTACAGGTACCCGGTAAAAATGCGGAACAAAGGTGGTGATTTCGCGAAAGTAAAGAATAATTACGCGAAGAAAATAAACTGGAACCTTAAGGTTTTCGGCGGGGAAAATGTATATTTTTACAATGATTATTATAACAATTACGCTCAGGTATACCTCAAAATCGGCGAAAAACCGCTGATTATACAGGGCAGGGGAAATGACATGGAGATATATGGTAATGTAAAGATTACGAGGGGGGCTTATAAATATTTCAATACACAGTTCAGTGTCGACGACATGAGGGATTCCAAGGCGGTATTTGACGGCCTGACAAAACCGGTACTTGACGTCTACGCCGAAACTACAAAGCGGGGTGTCGAGCTTGCCAGGCCCTCGAAGGAAGGTATTACCGGAAAGGTGGAGCTGGACGTTTTTCTGCATGTATGGGGCAGGGTTGGTGACGCGAAAATAGAAATGAGCTCTGAACCTTCCCTTGAAAGAAACAGGCTCATATCCGTGCTTACGCTCGGAAGGGATTTCGAGGAAGGAGTGGGTGAGAAGGATATAAGAAAAATGGCGGATGCCATAGCGAATTCGTGGATAAAGCAGGGCACGGAGCAGATTAAAGGATATACGCCCTTTGACGTGCTGGACATCAGGGTGAGCGACCTTATTCCCCGGGAAGAAGCGGAGGGAACCACGGAAACCGCAAAAGAGGAAAGGACAGTCAGGGTTGAAGTCGGGTTAGGGACATACCTTACCGAGGATATTTATCTCGGGTATAACCTCAGGTTGATGGAGGAAGAGCAGCTCGGCGGCCTGCTGCCGGAACAGGAGCTCGGGGCTGAATTTTCACTGGCTGAAACCATGAAGGTCATAACAAAAGGTATATTCAGGTCCGGGGACGAACCTTATATTGAGCCGTTTGAGGGTTTTGCCGGTTTCGAGTTCAGAAAATCGTTCGAGTCCTGGGGCGCGAAACCCACTCCTACACCGGAAGGAGCGGGAAAGTAAAAATAAACCCGCCCGGGGTTTAAATAAAAGTTAAACACAAAATTATAATTTTAATTTTTTAATCCGCCTTCGCCAAGGCTTCCACCTCCGCCTT
>CAZHOD010000117.1:5777-6117 GCA_964534075.1 uncultured Spirochaetia bacterium | reverse complement strand
GTTGGGGTGAGTGACGGGATTTGAACCCGCGGCTTCCAGGGCCACAACCTGGCGCTCTAACCAACTGAGCTACACCCACCATTTAAACTGAAAATTTAAAATTGTAAATTGTAAACTATAAAAACATCATATGTCGAAATTCGAGCATCCGGCCGCAATTGAGTTTCCTTTTCAATTGTTCTAATGTTCAAATGCTCAATTGCTCTGAAATTTTACTTTCAGTAAAATTTCTGGTGGGTGATCGGGGGATCGAACCCCGGACCAACTGATTAAGAGTCAGCTGCTCTACCTAACTGAGCTAATCACCCAACAAAAAGTTAAAACTTAAAGCTTAAAGTTT
>CAZHOD010000117.1:0-5677 GCA_964534075.1 uncultured Spirochaetia bacterium | reverse complement strand
AAAATCATCCAAAACAAAAACCATATATACAGCAAAGAGCAGCTCTGCTCTGAGACGGCAATTGTGAGCAGAGCGAACAACTTATAATCGATGTATTACCGGCCGCTCGTCTGTCAGGCGCCGAAGGCGTCCTGACGCCTAACTGAGCTAATCACCCAACAAAAAGTTAAAACTTAAAGCTTAAAGTTTAAAATCATCCAAAACAAAAACCATATATACAGCAAAGAGCAGCTCTGCTCTGAGAATCTTCCTCTTATTTTCCCTTTTAACTCTTTTCGCTGCCCCTTTGAGGGGGCAAAGGGGAATAAGGGGGTTTTACAGGCTTTCATTCCCTGCCATATTTGAAGCATGAAACACTCAATTATTTTGGCCGGGGCGCACCCTTCGGGTACAAGCTTCCATTCTTTGTCATACCTGAGGTATGCGTCACTTGGCTCTGTATATTACTGATTTCTGGTCGGGGCGACTGGACTTGAACCAGCAGCCCCCTGCTCCCAAAGCAGGTGCGCTAGCCATTGCGCCACGCCCCGAGTCAGTGTATACAAATATACCACATAACTATCATAAAAATCAATAGCAGCAAAACAAATTATAATCACAAATTATAATCCCTGTAGGGGCGGACCTATGTGTCCGCCCGGATTTTGATTTAAAATTATTTGACTGCCCATATGTAAAATTATATAATAACGGTACAAAAAGATATCTTATATACAGGGGAGAGTAAAATGCAATTAAGCCTGAGTTCCGCAAACGTGGCAAAGTACAACAGCCCTTCCCAAAAAGTAAGGGTGCTTACCGAACGCTGGGTGCGTAACCAGGCATATTGCCCTAAGTGCGGAAAAAATCTCACCCAGCATGACGCAAATAAGAAAATAAAAGATTTTTATTGTGGCTTCTGTGGCGAGGATTTTGAACTCAAAAGCAAGAAAAAGAGTTTCGGCAACAAAGTAACGGATGGAGCCTTTTCTTCAATGAAAGAAATACTCGCGGGTGATAATGCGCCAAATTTCTTCTTTCTTACTTATTTCAATAAGATAATCGAAAATTTTTTTCTAATACCCAAACATTACTTTGTGTTGAGTATAATTGAAAAAAGGCCCCCCTTGTCCCCGGAAGCCAGAAGAGCCGGGTGGGTAGGTTGCAACATTCTTTTAAAAGCTTTGCCCGAAACCGGTAAAATACATTATATAAAAAACAGAAAAATACAACCCAAAAACAAAGTTATCGACACTTTTAACAAAACAAAATTTTTAAGTAACAAAAAACAGGAAAAACGAAAATGGATTGTCGATGTCATGAAGTGCGTGGACGAAGTGGGCAAAAAACATTTTGACCTTAATGATATATACAGTTTTGAAAAACATTTATCCCGGCTTCATCCGGAGAACAGGAATGTGAAACCAAAAATAAGACAACAACTTCAGTTTTTGAGGGATGAGGGATATTTGAAATTTAAAGGGAAAGGACGGTATATGTTAAATGAAAGTTAAAAATTATATATTTATTACCCGTGACGGCTATACCCGGGCGCCTAATGATGAGCATATCGAAAACTGCCAGGTGCTTGGATTTGAGGAAGGAAAAAGCGAGAAAGAGGCCCTGGAAAAACTAAAACAAAATAATGATTGGATTTCAGAGACAGCATATGAGGATGTGGTGATTTATGAACTGGGCAAAGAAAAGCCTGTGTATAGTGATTTATATACATAGTAACATCAATAGTAACTATCCCCCCTCTTTATCTCCATCCGAAAATATAGTATACTGCCCGGTGTCAATAAAAGTTTTACACAGAAGAAGATACGGGCAGAAAACATATTAAATGTGTAAACTTTTCCGGTTTTCACCCGTCAAAATCAAAATACCCCCGGGCCCTCCGGCAGGGCTGAAACTATTCAAAAGGAGAAAAAGAGGATGAAAAAAATTGCATTTTTGATTTTAACAACAACAGCTTTGCTTTTTATAATCGGGTGCAGCGCGAAGGTCATGAAAAAAGAAGCATTGAGGAATGTCTCGAAAGTCGGTGTTTTGAGCGTAAGCGTAAACAGGATTAAGCCGAATTCAGAAGGGAACGCGTCTGTTTTAAAGGCGGTAGCGGATAAAACCAGGATGTCACTGGAAAAATACCTTAAAAGCATGGCGGGTTACAGGGTTGTTCCCGCGGCAAGGATGGCAAGGTACAAAACCTACAGGTACGCGGACAGGATTTCAAAACTGCCTTCGGCGGTTAATTACGCCGGAAATGAGGCAAAAACAAACCAGCAGTTTGCAGGCAGGTTCGCGGTGGAAGGCAAAGCGTCTATTGCGGATGTATTCAGTACCATATTAAGGGGTGAGCTTACTGACTCGCAGAGGGAACAGGCTGTTGTTAATTTCATAAAGGTTTCCCGGAGGAAGCTAAACGCCTATAAAAAATATTTAATAAGCGCCACGGGAATGCCGCTTATACCATACCATATATTCAACGAGAACGAGCGCGGTGTCGTAAAGGTCGAGGTAAAAGCAGGCGGCGCGGAAAAAGAAAGGAATTATATGAAGGAAATGATGCTCGCGGGAATAGGCGGGCTGTGTGAAAAAGTTCGGGCTGGACGCCATGGTAGTGGCGTATGTGGAAACAGAGGCGCCGCCGCTGGGAAGTATGAGGGTCATTTCGGGCAAAAGGGCGCTCGGTTACGTGGGGATGGATACCACTCTGGTTATGATCGATAAAAACGGAAAAATAATAGCGGATACAGGATGGAAACAGGATAAGCCGGCAAAACACGGCCTTCCGATGTACAGGGTGACAAAATGGAGAGTTTCGGGAAAGTCACGAACCATAAAAGAAGCTGTAACCGATCTTACCGACTCAAAAGGCAGTATAGAAAAACAGCTTCTTGAGCTGGCAGATGAAACAACGGGCAGCGCGGTAAAAGAAATTGCCGATGCCGTGAAATCCGAATAAAAAATCATATTTTTCCCGGTGAACAGGCGCCTGTCCTACGAAGCTTAAAAAGCGAAGGGAGGGTGCCTGTTCCCTGCGCTATCTCAAAACAATACGTGACATTGCGGGAAAGGTGTGTATAATGAATAGAAAAATTAAAGGAGGATTAAGCTATGGGAGACAGGCCTGAAAAGAAATTCCGGGCGGGTAATGTATCAGCCGCGATATTTACGAGGACAATAGAAATAAACGGAGAGCCCAAAGAAATGCTGAGCATAAGCCTGCAAAAAGGCTACAAAAAAGACGGGGAATGGAGGAACACCACGAGCCTTGGAGTGAATGACATACCCAAGGCCATACTGGTTTTAAATAAATCGTATGAATACGCTTATTCGGGCAGGGATAGAAAACAGGAGCAGAACGCGGGTTCCGAGGATGTGTCTGACGGCGGAGGGGAATACGATAACACCACTCCGTTTTAAAACCGGATATTTGATTTTTAAATAAACAAAAAGCCGCGGTATTACCGGGGGCAGGGAAATGAACGAGAACGTGAGAGAAATCCAAAAAGCCGCTATAGCCGGTATGTTATGGAACATTATACTGGGTGTATTTAAAATAGCGGCGGGCTGGCTCGGGAACAGCAGGGCAGTACTCGCGGACGGGGTACATTCTTTATCGGATATTGCAACTGACGTCGCTGTTTTTGTCGGGGCAAAATACTGGGAATCACCCGCTGACAGGACACATCCCCACGGCCACAGGCGTATAGAAACCTTAGTGGCCCTTTTTATTTCTCTGGTGCTTTTCGCTGTGGCCGGCGGAATATTTTATGAGGCTGTAAAATCTTTTATAAATCCTTCACCAAAAATACCCGGGGTTATCGCGCTCGCTGCAGCGCTTGTTTCCATAATAATAAAGGAAATACTTTACAAATGGACCGTCCGAAGAGGAAAAAAACTGAAATCCAGCGCGCTTACAGCCAATGCCTGGCACCACCGTTCTGACGCGATGAGCTCTATGCCGGCCGCCCTGGCGGTCGGGGTGGCTCTGATATTTCCGGATTTTTATTTTGTAGATGCGATAGGGGCGGTTGTAGTAACGTTGTTTATACTCAACGCGGCATGGAAAACCGCTAAAAGCGCCCTTTGGGAGCTGAGCGACGCGGCCGCGTCGCAGGAAAAATGCGATGAAATATGTAGAATCGCGGCCGGGACAGGGGGAGTCATGACGGTGCACAATTGCAGGACAAGGCGGATGGGGCCGGGGATCGAGGTCGACATACATATCCAGGTAAACCCGGAAATTTCCGTGCGCGAGGGGCATGACATAGCGGGGGCAGTCAAAAACAACCTGTTTGAAAAAGGTCGGGATATAGCGGATGTTATAGTGCATACAGAACCGTATGAAGAACAGGGAAATAAAAACAAGGAGGAGATACCTTGAAAAAATTTTTGATTATCGCGGGCGTGATTTTTGCAGTAACCGGCATTATTTTTATTGTACTGGCGGCAAGGTCGGGCGCGTTCGCGGACATAAAGCCGGTCGAAATGAAAGAGGCAGGGCCGTACACCGTCGTTTATATCCCTCATAAAGGGGATTACGCGAAAGCCGGTGACATTATCGATAATGTAAACAGCGAGCTCGTCAGGGAATATAATATTATTACGCATAAAAGCTTCGGAATATATTACGATAATCCGGGGAAGGTAAAAAAAGAAAATTTGCGCAGCGATTTGGGCGTGATACTGGAAGGGGAGGCAAAGGAAAAAGCGGGGGAAATAAGAGGTGATTTAAAAGTCAGGGCCCTTGAAAGGAAAAAATGCCCTGTTACGGAATTTCCTTATTACAACGAAAGCTCGGTTGTGTTCGGGCTTATAAAGGCATACCCCGCGCTGAATAAATATATAAAGGAGAATGATTTGGAAAACCTTACATACAGCATGGAGATTTACGACATTCCGGGCGAAAAAATAACTTATATGCTGAGGTGAGTTTTTAGGTTGATTTTTCGTAATATTTGGCGTATTTTGTAAATAACACACAGGTAAGTAAGCAAGTCAGCGAAAGTTGGGATGGTAATTATGGAATTTGAAGAAATAAAAGAAATTATTAAAAACTACAGAGGAAAGTTGGATAAAAAGTATCTTGTTAAAGAAATTGGTATTTTTGGATCTTTTAAACGTAATGAACAGGATGAGAAAAGTGATGTAGATATACTTGTGGAATTTCGCGGGGACGGCCTGAATTTGTTTCAATTTATGGAATTGAAAGAATATCTTGAAAGTATCCTGGGAAGAAATGTGGATCTTGTTACGAAAAGAGCGTTAAAACCCGTAATGGGAAAACGTATTCTTGAAGAAATAGAGTATGTAAAATGAAAAGAGAAATTGAGGATTACAAAAACGATATGCTGGAATCTGTGTCTGATGCCATTGATTTCAGTCAAAATATTACTTATGACGATTTTGTCCGGGACAGAAAAACATCGAACGCAGTTGTGAGAAGCCTGGAAATTCTTGGAGAGGCAGCTAAATATATACCCGAAAATGTGAGGGCTGACACTCCCGGGATACCATGGAAAAGAGTGGCGGGTTTGAGGGATGTGCTTGCCCATGAATATTTCGGAATCGATTAAAAAATTGTGTGGAAAGTAGTTAAAGAGGAATTGCCGGGATTAATTAATGAAATTAAAAAAAGGCTCTTCGTGATTTCGTGTGGGTAAATTATACCACAGAAAACACAAAAATG
>CAZHOD010000116.1:0-6122 GCA_964534075.1 uncultured Spirochaetia bacterium | reverse complement strand
CCAGGCGGCCACAATCGTGGGCATCTTCGCGGTAAGGCGAATCGCTTTGCGCTTGTTCGCTTCCGGGCTGTTGTCTTCGGCCTCGTTATCATGCAGCCCGAGCAATGATACCACCGTGCGCAGCACGCCCATTGGGTGCGCGTTCTTTGGGAAATCCTTCATCGTGCTGATCACAGTGTCGTTGATCGCCATCTCTGCCAGAATCTTCTGGCGGAACGACTCAAGCTCGCTTTTGGTTGGCAGCTTGTTGTGCCACAGCAGGTAGGCGACTTCCTCAAACGAGGCGTGCTCTGCCAGATCGGTGATATCGTAGCCGCAATACGTCAGCTTACCAATGTCCCCTTGTACCCGGCTGAGCTTAGTGTCAGCAATTACAATACCTTCTAATCCTTTTTTTTGTCCTTCTTTCTTTTCTCTCCAAATCATTAAGCTGCGCTTTGTAAAACTTTTCCCTCTTTGTGATTTCTTCCATAAGTTTTCTGTTTTTCGGGCTCAGTGTCCTTGTCTTCATCCTGCTTTTCATCATCCTCTTTACGTTATCTATCCTTTTGAGCCTTCGCTCGAGCCGGTACTTACGCGCCTTGCCGCTCCTGCGCAGCTTTCTTATGTGTTTTATTTTTTCCCTTATGTCTTTTATTTTTTTATACTTTTTTATAAAATTCCTGCTCAGCCGCCGGGGCTTTTCCGGCCCCTTTAAACGTTTTTCAATTACAGTCTGCTGGTTTTTACCGAGTATAACTTTTCCCTTCTCATCCCCGTCCATGTCATAAGAAGCAACAACGACTTTTCCCTCATACACCCCGATTTTATCCTCATCCCCGGTTTCCACAATAAGCTCGGTGCCCTTTACTGCCGCCATTGCCATTTTTGTCCTGACAACAAATTCCTCGTCATCGCTCAGTTTTTTCACCACCCCCATTATCCTTCCCTTTATTACCTCTATAACGGTCCTTATATCCTTTTCTTCCCTTTTTAAACCCCTTATAACCAGCCTGCTGTCCGGGTCCAGCCTCACTATTGTAGCGTCGTCAAAAACAATCTCCATGGAAGAACCGAACTCTGTAATTACTGTATCGCCTTTGTGCAGCGGCAGGTATATATCAGTAACCCCTTCGCCTATTTTCTCGCCCTTTCTTTTTACCTCGCAGCCGCCCTGAAAATCGTTTATATAAGCTATTGAAAAGCTTTCGCCGGTGTCATCATCCTTTTCTTTAGCAGCGGCTTTTGGCGAAGAAACAGCCTTTTTCTTCTCCGGCTTTTTTACCCTGAAATTTCTTTTATTTTTTTCCGGAGCCTTCTGTGTTTCTGCTCCGGAAAACAAAAGGTTTTTTATTTTTTCCTTTGCCCCGGCAAGTTTTCCCTCCTGCCCGCAGGACGTAAAAACAAGCATTACTGCAGCGAATAATATTATTTTCCGCATTTTCTCCTCCGGATAAAGTTATTTTATTTAGACGCACGCAGATACCAAAGGGTTCACAAAAATATATTACCATTTTCCGGGTGGAATATAAACAGGGAAAAAATAATGATTTCTGCGCTTTATTATTAAATATAAATATCAAAAAACGCAGATAAAAATATGTCAGGATGATATGCAGGGGCTTTATTTGTTACGGAAAACCTTGGCGGGAAACTTCGGGGAAACTTTGGCACCGGGTCTTGCCATGTGTCTTCTTTAAACAAGGTATCCGGCAATTATGAGACGTTGCGCCGGTGCTGTGAAAAAGCAAAAATCATTTACCCTCATCTCGAATCTTAGCTCTGTCATAATTATATTATAGGATTGGCTGCGCTTGTTTAAAAGGCATTATCTGCCTTTATAGATTTTAATAAACTCTTCTATGCTTAATTTAATGTCTTCCCTGATTATTTTCCGCAATAACCCTTTAGGAGGTCTGCCCTGCGGTGTATTGGAACAGTTGTTGCTCTTCCATCCTGATGTTTTAACCTGGCATGTGAACCCTTTGTCCTGAATACCGTAAATCCAAGTTTGCTTAGTATCTTTATCAGTTCTTTGCCTGAAATAACCGGCATTTTATACATTAGCCATTATTTCCATTTCCCTGAACCCAACAAATTTATTTATCTCGCTCTGTTCACTGTCTTCAAGGCACAGCTCTATGGCTTCTTTTATATTTTTAAGTGCTTCGTCTATTGTCTTTCCGTAAGAATGACAGCCTTTTAAAGACGGACAACTTACAATATAAACTCCATCTTCATCGGTTTCAATCAATATAGGTAAGTGTATTTTTTTCATTTTCTATAGTCCTCCTTTTCGTTCTCGACATTATTATACCTTAATATTCAGGGTTTTCAAAATGTTTTTACCTGCATCGAAAACAAATGGAACCTTGGCTTTAAAGAGTCTCTGAATTATCAATACGTTTCCATAACAACCCGCTGTCAGCGTAATAGTTATAATCAACGTTTAATCCATTAGATGAGTTAAAAATATCGATTTTACCGGTTCCGGTGCGCACAGGGTATGATAACACGCCCCACGGTGTGGTTTTACTTGCTATCCTGTCCATTATGTCATATGTGTAACTAAAACTCAAAATACTCCTTATTTGCATTAAAAAATGAGTTTGATTAGCAGGTTAGTAAGTTTAGTATATAAATTATACACCCCACGTTATTATGTCAAGTATTTTTTAAATTTCGGCGTTAAAACGGCAAAATTCACCCACTCGAAACCCCAATCTTTTTTTTGAGCCTGTTGTGCCCTATAAATTCCCTGTAAGCACGAGCAGTAGCGGCAAACCCGTCCGGCACCATCACATTTTTTTTCTTTAGCTTCCTTATCATCTCCCCGAGGGAAGTATTCTTTCCCCCGGCTATTGCGGTGTCTTTTATCGATAAAGTATCGAAACTCCTTACGTATCCGCCTTTCATATAAAGACCTCCCTGCTGTTTGAATCAATTATAACGGTAAAAAATAAAGTTATTAGAGTTATTATCCTTATACAATTGATTTTTTTCCACGGAAGGCCATAAGGGCAGCGGTTCGGGGCTTTTAAATTTTTGTTGTTGGCGCGGAAGAATGGAATCTTTTATTGCCTTATCCTGAATATTCTGAAACTTCCCTTTTCATTGTTCTTGTGCCTGAAATCTATAAAAATAAGGTGCATTATTTTTTTAAAACACCTTTTTGCGGCGGATATAATCTCTTTTTCCCGTAATTTACCCACATACACCGGGCACACCCCGTTGTAAACAGCCATCTTATGAAAAATATCCTTGCTGTCGGTAAAAGCCGCTATGTCCGCCGCGGGCCTGTAATCGGATATAAAGGATATATCATTTATATTACGCGCGGCCACCCCTATCATGGGCCTTTTTAATTTTGACGGCGACACCGCGGCCGCGTAGGACAATATATTTTCATATACACAATCCGAATCCATAAGCTCCGGCATCCAGTTTTTCCTGACCCTGTCCTTTTCGGCTTTTTTTATAAGGTCCTTCATCACCCCTATTACTTTTAAAGGGTACTTTCCTATGGAAGTTTCGCCTGAAAGCATCAATGTATCCGCCCCGTCGAGGACCGCGTTGTATATATCAGTTATCTCGGACCTGTACGGGTTGGGGTTTTCTATCATGGATTCGAGCATCTGCGTCGCGACTATGACTATCCTGCCCTCACGGTTGGCTTTATTTATGAATTTTTTCTGTATGTACGGAATTTTTTTATACCCTATTTCAACCGCCAGGTCCCCCCTTGCTATCATTATTCCGTCTGATTCTTTGATTATACTATTTATGTTCCTTACTGCCCCGGGCTTTTCTATTTTTGCTATTATAAGAGGGGCTTTGTTTTTTTTCTTTTTTACGCGCGCCTTCAGGCCCTTTAAATCCGCCGCCGACCTTACAAAAGAAAGAGAAATAATATCGATGCCTTTTTCCAGGCCGAATTTTAAATCGGCAATATCTTTTTTTGTCATGGATTCCAGGGGCAATTTCGTGTCCGGCAAATTAACCCCTTTTCTCGGCTGCACCACCCCGCCGGATGTAACCACGCATTTTATTACTCCTGCTTTTTTATCCGTACTGACTGTCTTTAACCCGACAAGGCCGTCGTTTATGAATATTCTGTGCCCCTTTTTCACGTATTCATAAAGATTTTTATAATCCACGGGCACACACCGCACACCTTTTATTTTGCTGAAAGAAATATATACTTTATTTCTTTTTTTCAGAATCAGAGGCTCACCTATATCACGCACCCTTATTTTCGGGCCCTGCAAATCCTGCATAATGGCGACGGGCCTCGCAAGTTTTTCCCTCGCTTTTTTTATGTTGTTTATCACCCGGACGAAAAAATCCCTTTTCCCGTGGGAAAAATTAAGCCGCGCCACGCTCATTCCGCCTTTTATAAGTTTGTATATTTTTTCATAGGAAGCGGTCGCCGGCCCTATTGTGCATATTATCTTTGCTTTTCTCATTTTTTGCCCCGTTTTTTTGGTTTTGTCTCACTGATAATCCACTTAAGGTAATCCGGATTTCCCTTTTTGATTTCGAATGATATTGCTTCAGGCACGCCGTAAGGATGGATTTGCTTTATCTTTTTTATAAGCCGGGAAATCAGGCTATTTTTCGTTTTTATTATCAGAAGGTGTTCTTTCGCGTGTTCTGTTTTGCCTTTCCACCGGTATGATGAACTTACGTTTTGTATTGTGTTCACGCATGCGGCGAGCCTTTCTTTAAGAACTGTGTTTGTTATTTCCACGGCGTCCTTTTTTTTATCCGTGGTTACAAAAACAATGCCGGTTTTCCGCATAACATCCCCCTGCGCCATTATTATTTTATACAAACCACCCTGTTTCTGCCTCTTTTCTTCGCCTTATAAACACCTTCGTCCGCTTTTTTTATTATTTTTTCCGCGGGCCCGTGCGGCCTGCTTGAGGACGCCACACCTATGCTCAGCGAAGTTTTAATCCTTTTCGACTTTACCTTTACCGAAAGCCCTTTTACTGCTTTCCTTATCTGCTCGGCTTTTGCCTTTGCCTCGTCTCCTCCTTTATCCCTCAAAAACACTATTATCTCCTCACCGCCGTACCTGCACACCACTCCCTGCGGAAGGGCGGCGTCCCTTATTGCCTGCGCCACTCTAAAAAGGACAATATCCCCTGCCTCGTGGCCGTAAGTATCATTCACCTTTTTAAAATGGTCTATATCGCACATCAACACGCTGAATGTGTCCCCGAGCTTTACGTCCACAATTCCGCTCATTATCCCCTGCATGTACTGCCGGTTGTATATTTTCAAAAGCGGATCGTAATTCGCCTTGTGGTGAAGCGAATTGAGCCAGTGTACAAGTATGCCTATTATAAGCAGAACCGCCATTACAACGGCGGACATTCTTACCTGGTAAACTTTATCCGCGGTTAAAACACAGTAAAAACTCATTATCGCTATACCGACTATTATACTTCCGTAATTATGCTCCTCCTCGATATTAAAAAAAGAAATCAAAACTATAAGAACAAATAAAAGAAAATTAAACGGTATAAACTGCCTTTCAAAACCCTTTATAAAAGACGTGGATATCCTTGTCTCGTCCGAACCCAGGTAGCCGGCGGATAGGGCGTAAACAGCCGTAAAAAAAACCACAAAATTCGCGGCTAAAAGCAGCCACGACAGCTTTTGCCCGTCCTCGTAATTTATCGAGGCTTTTGACATTATTATCAGCAGAAGATTTACGTTTAAAAGCGTTATAATGAAATAAAGGATGAATTTTCCCGACGTATACCATGTCATGTTCATAAAATCCAGGCGGATGCCCATAACCCTGACATCTTTCACGTTTACATATATCAAAACCATAAAAACAAGGAATGAAACCAGAGCTGCCGCGGAAAGCAGGACTTTGAATTTGAATATTTTCGGGTATGATATCCACGCCAGGAGAAAAACAGCCGCCGAAAATACAAGCAGCATTATTTTATAATGCCCGCTGTATTCGCCGGAAAATTCCCTCAGGTTGTCGTAAGGCACAATTGTATAAATAACCTGGATAATTAAAACTGCGGCCAGGGCTGCTACGGCGAATTCTATACGGTACCTTTTCAGAAAAGCCTTAAATTCCTTATCCACTTATTTTTACCTTTACCCGTGATTTT
>CAZHOD010000115.1:359-6128 GCA_964534075.1 uncultured Spirochaetia bacterium | reverse complement strand
ATCAGCGTCAGGCTGTCGCCCACCTGCTCTATGAACTGGGCTGTTACGAGTGTTACATAATTCCTGTTTTTTATAAGCGCCATGGCACAATCCCTTCATAAAAATAATTTATTTTATCAGGATTCTGTTTTATAAACAAGAAAATAAAACGAACGGCCGGTGTTTTCAATAATAAAAAAAGGCAGCCGCACAGGGCTGCCCTCGTTCATACCGCATTTTACGTTTTGCATTTTGCATTATTTATGGTGACCCCATGGAGAATCGAACTCCAATTGCAGGAATGAAAATCCTGTGTCCTAACCACTAGACGATGGGGCCACGTATGAGGCTTTCGTTTGTGTTATATTTAATACCAAATTTAGAGCATAAAGTCAATATTTATATTATTTTTTACCGCGAATTCCGGCAGGAAATTATTTCCCGCCGATAATTTTATTATAAAGGCCGGTATATTTTTCAGCCGCGGATTCCCACGAAAAATCCAGTTTCATGCCTCGTTCCCGCAGTTTTCTCCACACATTCCTGTTTTTATACGTGTCCGCGGCCACGCGCACCGCCTTTAAAAAATCAGCGGGGTCATAACCGGAAAACACAAACCCGTTTCCCTGTTTTGTCTTAAAATTGTACTGCGCCACCGTATCGGCAAGCCCTCCGGTTTCCCTTACCACGGGTATTGTGCCGTACCTTAAGGAAATAAGCTGCCCGAGCCCGCATGGCTCAAAATGCGAAGGCATTAAAAATATATCAGAACCCGCGTAAATATTATGCGCGAGTGTATTATCGAACTTTATACGCGCGGCCATCTTTTCGGGAAAACTGTTTGCGTGATCTAAAAGAGCTTTGTGGTACCTCTCTTCCCCGGTTCCCAGAACAATAAACTGCAGGTTCATCCTCATCATATCATCCATAACAGCGGCTATAAAATCCATGCCTTTCTGGCCGTCCAGACGGGACACAAGGCCGAGAAGCGGAACATTTTCATGGTATTTCAGGCCGTTTTCTTCAAGGAGTTTCTTTTTAAGCTTGTCCTTGTTATCCATTTCTCCGTAATCATAATTTATATAAAGGTGTGTGTCTGTTTTAGGGTTCCAGATATCGTAATCAATACCGTTCAGTATACCGTACAGGTCTTTCTTTCTGCCGCGCAGGACACCGTCCAGCCCGTACCCGAACCGGGGGGTCTGTATCTCGTCCTTATAACGCTCTGACACGGTATTTACAGCGTCGGAAAACACAATTCCGCCTTTCATATAATTTATTTTACCGTAAAACTCCAGCTCGCCGGGGTTAAACAGCCCGGCCGGAAGCGCCGCGTGCGATAATTTTTCTTTCTCATAAATGCCCTGATACGCTATATTGTGAATCGAATAAAGTGTCTTTATTTCTCCGTAAAATTTTTCCCTGCCGTAAAGGTTCTTCAAATAAACCGGTATCAGCCCCGTGTGCCAGTCATTGCAGTGTATTATATCCGGTTTAAAATCCATTATCCTTATCATCTCGAGGACAGCCCTGCTGAAAAACATGAACCTTTCGGCGTTATCATGGTATTCGCCTTCCGGCGTCCTGTAAAGCTCGCCCCTGAAGAAAAACTCAGTATTATCTATGAAATAAACCGGAATATCTGTCCCGGGATACTTCGCTTCTTTTATGGCCCCTTTATGGCCGAATAACGCTATGTCGATATTAACTTCAAGGCCGGTTTCCTTTATCCCGAACTTTGTTTCGTCAATGCCTTTATAACGCGGCATTACCAGCCTTACATCATGGCCCTGTTTTTTAAGAGCCTTGGGAAGCGCGCCCGCGACGTCGGCGAGCCCGCCTGTTTTCGCGAAAGGCACAACCTCTGAAGCAGCTATAAGAATTTTTATTTTTTTACCTTTTGATTTTACTGTATCCGACACTATCCTTCACCATAAAAAAACAGGGGCAAACAGCCCCTGAGATTTTTGTTAAAAAAACAATCCGATGCGGGCATCACGTTCCGGAAAAAAGGGGGAATTTTTTATCCCATTATTACCTTAACTTCGTGTTCCTCCCCGCCCTTGTCCGGAGGTATGATATTCCCTTCTGTTTCCTTTCCGTCCACTGTAACGGATTTTATTCCTTTTGAAACACCCTTCGGGTTGCTGACCTCTATGTTGTAGGCGCTGCCCCTGAAATATCTTTTCACACTGAACTTTTTCCATTTAGGCGGCACGCAGGGGTCCACCAAAAGGCCGTTGTAATCCGCCCTTACCCCCAGTATATACTGAGAAACCGCCACAAAATTCCACGCGGTAGTGCCGGTGAGCCATGAGTTTTTCGCCTGTCCAAAATCCCTGTGCTCCTTCCCCGCTATCATCTGGGAATAAACATAAGGCTCGGTCGCGTGGATATCCGCTATACTGTTGGCTGCCGAGGGAAGTATTGTCTTATAATACTTAAAAGCCCGCTCTCCTCTTCCCAGCATAGTTTCCGCTATCATGGCCCAGGGGTTTGTGTGACAAAATATCCCCGCGTTTTCCTTGAGCCCGGCGGGATAAACCGAAACATGCCCTACTTCCGGTATATACTCTTTGTAGGCGGGCCAGAAAAGCACCAGCCCGTACTTGCTGTCCAGATATTTCTTCACTTTATCCATTATAGCCGCGGCCTGTTCTCCTTCGGCAACACCGCTCATTACCGCCCAGGCCTGTGTGTTAAGCCAGATTTTCGCGTATTTGCTTCCACTGCTGCCTATGACCTTTCCGTTGTCGTCAAACCCTCTTACATACCACTCACCATCCCAGGCGTATTTATTTATTCTTTTTTTCATTTCATCCGCCATTGACCTTAAATTTTCCACATCCAACACCCTCCCCGACCTTTCAGCCAGGTCCGCGGTAATATTCGCGGCATGCACGAACTGCTGGGATATCATAACCGATACCCCTTTATTCTTTGGGCCCCTGAGGTTAAGGCAGTCATTCCAGTCCGCGAACTCCGCCCTTACAAGCCCGTGATAACCCGTAGACCCCCAGGAATATTCTATTGCCTTTTTCAGATGCTCATAAAGTTTTCCCTCAGAGCCGTCGGTAAAAGGTATTTTTTTATTTAAAAAATCCATATCGCCTGTTTCTTTTATGTAATTTGCCACGGCGGGAGCCAGCCATAAATGGTCGTCACCGTACCCTTCTTTATCCCCCTTTTTTGTCATGGGAGAATACTGGTGCATGGCTCTGCCCTCGGGAAACTGTATTGAGGCTATGTCTATCAGCCTTTCTTTGACTTTCGATGGTATCTGGTGCGCGAATCCCAGGGTATCCTGATTCGAGTCCCTGAATCCCATGCCCCTCGATCCCCCGGCCTCGTAATAAGAAGCGGACCTGGACCAGTTAAAAGTCGTCCTGCACTGATACTGGTTCCATATATTGACCATTGAATTTGTTGCCTTATCCGGCGTTTTTGTTGTATACTTATCAAGGTTCCTGTCCCAGTATTCCGATAATTTTTTAAGTTCCCTGTCCGCTGCGCCGGGCTTTTTCATTTTATCAAATACCCTTTTTTCCTGCCCGAGTTTTTTCCCGTAACCCAGGAAAAAAACCACTTCTTTTTCTTTGCCCGCGGGTATGGTTACGTTTACCTGCATTCCGGCAAAGGGCGCCCATCCCGAAGCAAGGGATTTCGAGCATTTGCCTTTTTCCACCGCTATGGGATTTGCCTCCCCCCTGTAAGGCCCTACAAACGCCTGCCTGAGCCCGTCGTAACCCGATACCTTCTTATTGCTCCAGAAATACGCGAAATTTTCCTTACTCACATGATACATTGTAAGATGATAAATAGCGTTGTTTTTAAACTCTGTTTTGCCTATATTAAGGTTGTACTGGTAATCCGTGGAATCGTTCTGAGCGTCCCACATGCAGAACTCCACGTAAGTAAAAAGGCTGAGTTTTCTTTGTTTTTTTGACGTATTTTTTAATTTTATCCTCCAGACCTCGCCGCTCTCTTCCAGGGGCACGAAATAATCGGTATTTGATTCTATGCCCGCGTATTTCGACTTAATGCTTGTATAGCTCATCCCCACCCTGCATTCGTATTTATATTTTTTAAGGTCCTTGTTGACCGGCTGCCAGGAGTTTGACCAGTAATCTTTTGTCTCGTTATCCCTTATATAAATATACCTGCCGGGCCTGTCTGACGGAACGTTATTATACCGGTACCTCAGTATCCTCATCATGGCCGCGTCCTTATAAAAACTGTACCCGCCGGCTGTATTTGACATGAGGGCGCAGTATTCATCTACCCCGAGATAATTTATCCATGGCAGAGGCGTATCCGGCCGTGTTATTACATATTCGCGCCTTTTATCATCGAAATATCCGAATTTCATCCAGAACCTCCTTGAAATTTTAATATTATCAAACACTAAAAAAACATTTTTTAAAACTTTTCACTAAAAAAGCATTTAATTTTAACATTTTAAATAAAATTTTGCAATCCCTTTGTACTGAAAGGTTTACAATATTTTACGGCAGCGTGTATAAAAACAATTTTCATTTCCGATTTCCAATAAATACGCATTTCTATTCATAATTCATATTCGTATCAAAGACACGGCACAGGAATTTTTTTGTCTTTGCAGGGACAACCCTGTGCCTGCCTGCCGGCTTGTCCGCCATAGTCTGAAAGGCGGAGGTGGAAGCCTTAACGCAGGCCGGCCTGTCAGCCGGAGTTTTAACGCAGGCTGATGTTTGTTCGGTTTTTGTATTTTCGTCTTCTACAAAAAACGAATAATTGATCCTCTGTAGGGGCGGGTTTTTAACCCGCCCAAATCTCCCGAAAAAAATCCCGGCATCCAGATTCAAGGTATGTTAACTTTCAGCTTTAACCTTTTATTTTTCACCCCGCGTTTTGTTGCCGGCATAAAAAAAGGGCGGAAGGGATAAACCCTTCCGCCCTTTTATATTTAACTGCCTTTAAAACTTTCCTATTATGGAAAGGTACTGGACATCGCTGAGTTCGTTGTGCACAAAAGCGTAATCAATTCCTATAAAATACCACCTTATGGACGCGCCCATGGACCAGTCTGACTCCTGCTGGAATTCCTGTCCGGGAACGCTGCCCCAGCTTTTTAAACCGCCCCTTACCGCGACCATATCGTTCCACCAGATTTCTCCTCCGGCGTGTATAGTCGTCTGCGCCCCTTCATTCAGCATCTTAGCGTCAAGGTCGGCGCCCGCCACTAATTTAAAATCCCCCGCGGGAAGCTTATACGCGACTCCGGGTTTAATATTCATATCAACTGTTTCCTCTCCGCCTTCTGTTAACCCGTCTACAGGGTCCCATGTCAGCGTTGTATACAAATCCATTATATTAAGCCCGATAGAAAGGTCAAACCCATTGACAAACTTGCCTACATTAACAAGCAGGCCGAGGTCTATTCCGTATCCAAAATACCCCACGTCTGTCAAACTTTCGCCGGTAAGCGCGGGATAATTGCCCATGAGAACTTTTATTGTGCCGCCCGCGGATACCCCTTCTGTTATTGGATACGCGTAAGCCAGATAAACGGAATTATCCGCGCTTGTGTCCTCTTCCTCGACTATAGTGCCGATCTCATCCGTTATTATGATCTCATCAACTGCCTGCTGCAGCCAGCCCACGCCAAAGGCCCCGGCTGTGTCCGCGTTGTAAACAAGGTTCACGTAAGAATATTTTGTTGTTAGCTCATTATCTTTTGTTAATTTTACACTGGAAACCTCGACACCATCAATCTGGGTCATACCCGCCGGGTTCCAGTAAGAGGTCGAA
>CAZHOD010000115.1:0-349 GCA_964534075.1 uncultured Spirochaetia bacterium | reverse complement strand
ATCCGCTATAGCGGCAAAGGTTCCGCCCATGCCCAGCGGCCTTGCCCCCACACCTATTGACATGGATTCACCGGCAAAATCCGTTTCCCCGGCAGCGAAAAGTCCGGCAGAAAACGCCATAATCAAAACCGCCGCTAAAACAATTCTTTTTTTCATCTTCTTAATACCTCCTTTGAATTTTTCCCTCACAGTATATTTATTCCATATTCCAAACCAGGGCCGGAAACGCAAGCGCCGTAACTCTGAGCGCGGATTTTTAATTTTTAGTTTCAGCTTTAAGTTTTAAATTTTAAACTTATACCAGCGCTTTTTCTGTCTTTGTGTCAAAAAAGTGTATCTTGTTCATATC
>CAZHOD010000114.1:0-6133 GCA_964534075.1 uncultured Spirochaetia bacterium | reverse complement strand
CCTGCTGCAATTATATGGAAATTGTATAAAATAAAAACAAATAAATTAGAAATATAACGAAAAGCAGGGAATTAAAAGAGATTTGACAGGCGGCCTTGCAGGCGGGGAATATGTAACAGTAACAGAAGACACGGTCGTATACAGAGGCGCGTCAGGAAGTTCACAGTCCTGGGGCCCGGAGGCGTGCTTTTGAAGGAGATAAGGACACAGGATAACGGGACACATACATTTAGCACAAAATATTACTATCATCCGGACAGGCCGGGTTCTTTATAAGGCACTGGAAATAAACGAGCTCAGGGACATTGTGCCGGGCAGTAAAAGTTTCGCGGCTTATAAAACCCCATAAAAATAAGGTAATTTTATGAAATATAAGATGTAAAAGGTAACGCCTCAGTTATGGTGGTGCATTTCGGTCTTTGTAGGCGCAACCTTTCAGGTTGCGGTAGTTAAAGGCACGCAGCCATAAAGGCTGCGGTTACAAAAGCCATAATACCCCTGCCGTAACTGAAGGGTTACTGTAAAAGCATTTAAAAAATTGACATTACATAAAGAGTTTTGTATAATAACTATAGTATAGTGCACAAAATATATAAAAAACGTGCAGTAGGTGATTAAAAATGAACAATTTATGTGTTGTTGAGCAAAAAAATGAAATAGAACATTTAATGTCACAAAAATATATTGAGCGTGAAAATTCAAGTAAGATAAAGGATTTTATAAATTCTGATATTATAAAAATTGTGACCGGGCCGCGCCGCGCGGGGAAGTCCATATACTGCACACAACTGTTAAAAGGAAAGAAATTTGCGTATCTTAATTTTGATGATGAAAACCTGATAAAATTCAGCCACGACGATATAATACAGGCTTTATATGAGGTTTATCCTAAATTTGAAATAGTTTTTTTTGATGAAATTCAAAATGTTGAGAACTGGGAACTTTTTGTAAATAAACTGCACAGAAGGGGTATAAATCTTTTACTGACAGGTTCTAATGCCAGGCTGCTTGCGGGTGAAATGGCAACAAGCCTCACAGGCAGGCATATTGCGGCAGAAGTACTGCCGTTTAGTTTCAGAGAATATCTTAAAGCAGCCGGGGATCAGGCGGATTATGATGAGAATATGGTTCCGGAGTTAAAAGGCAGGCTGCTTTCCGCGTTTGATAAGTATGTGTTAAACGGAGGGTATCCTGAAGTTGTGATAAAAAAAATGGATGTTAAAGCTTATCTTGGCACGCTGTTTGATGCCGTGCTTTTTAAGGATATTGTAAAAAGACACAGGGTGAAATATTCCAAACAAATTTATGATCTTGCGGTTTATCTGATATCAAATTTCTCAAATGAATTCAGTTATTCCGGAGTCAGAAAAATGCTGTCGCTTAGAAGCACAAACACGGTTGAAAAATATACAGGGTATCTTGAAGAATCATACATGTATTTTGTCCTAAACAGATTTTCATATAAATTTAAACAGCAGATAAATGCGCCTAAAAAAATATATCTATCGGACAATGGGCTTATAAACGCAAGGGCGTTTCAGGTATCCCGCAATTCGGGAAAAATGCTGGAAAATGTTTGTTTTTGTGAAATGTTAAGAAGGGGACATATGTGCAATAAAAGCATATTCTACTATAAAACAGAAAAAGGGCTCGAGGTGGACTTTGTTCTTAAAAACGGGCCCAAGATAACTTCTTTGATGCAGGTATGCAGGGATTTTGGAAATGGTGAAACCAAAGGCAGGGAAGTAAAGGCTCTTGTGCAGGCATCTGAAGAATTAAATTGTAACGAACTTTTGGTAGTTACAAGGGACGCGGAAGAGGAAATTAAGATTAATAATAAAATAATAAAAGTTATACCGGTTTTAAAATTTCTTCTAACAGGACGCTGAAAAATTCCATTTTGTCGCGGCGGTTTTCCCCGTCAAATACAGGGATTCTCCTCGCAGAGGATAAGAAAGAAAACCCCCTGTATCCCCCTTTGCTAAAGGGGGTTAAAAATGTAAGGCTTTACAACGAAATCCCCCTGTATCCCCCTTTTGGGAAAAGGGGGCAAAAAGGGCCAAAGCCAACATTTCTATATCCACACATCTATTATGTTAAAGGGGGCGGGATAAAAAAGGTTGAGCACGGCGCGGGGAATAAGGAGAGATTCTATATTTATGTGGGTAGGTGGTCCTTTTGGACCGAAATACGTGGCCCTCATGCTCCGAATTTACCACAAAGAAGGAAAATTCAACTCCGGAAGAAAGCTTAAAAAACGCGGAGTATGATTACATCAGTGGGAGTAAAAGGCAGGGAGTATAGATTTATTTATAAAAATCAGCTGTTAAATACCGGTTTTTCTTCTATTTTAAAGGGATTTTGTGTATGTTTCAAAAAACAACATTTATTCCGCCATGTGAAACTCATAAGATAATTTGTAAAATATTCCTTGACAAATGCTTATTTTATAAGTATAATTTACATTCGTATTTTAAAAAACTGTATTTTTAAATGTAAGGAGGCTGATTTTACACATGGCGGAGATTATGATAAAGGACAACGAGTCCTTAGACGACGCGATGAAGCGTTTTAAGAAAAAGGTCCAGGACGCCGGGATTTTACAGGAAATGAAAAAACGTGAATATTACGAGCCACCCAGCGTAAAAAGAAAACAAAAAATGTGGGCTGCCAATAAAAAGAGGAAAAAAAATAAAAGAAGATGAGTTTGCTGGACAATATAAACAATGATTTAAAAACAGCTTTAAAATCAAAGGATGAAATCAAAACATCTACCCTCAGGCAGATTAAGTCGGTTGTAAAAAACGGGGAAATTAAAAAAGGGGAGGCGCTTTCCGACAGTGAAATCGAAGGGGTAATATTTTCCATAGCAAAGTCCCACAATGACTCAATAGCCGGTTTTGAAAAGGGCGGCAGGGATGACCTTGTCGAAAAAGAAAAAAAGGAACTTGCGGTTTTAAAGGGTTATTTGCCGGAACAAATGCAAGAGGATGACATAAGAAAAGCAGCGGAGGAAGCAGTAAAGGAAACAGGGGCGTCTTCTATGAAGGACATGGGAATGGTAATGGGCAAAATAATGCCGAAAGTTAAGGGAAAAGCCGACGGTTCCGCCGTAAAAAAAGCCGTTAAAGAAATTTTATCAAAAAAATAATTTATCCCGGGTTCTTATGAAAAGATTAAGCAGGTTTTTTTTTGCAGAAATTCGGTAAAAGTAGCGAGGGAGCTTATCGGTAAATACCTCGTAAAAAAAGAAGGTTCTTCGATTTTATACGGCAAAATAACGGAAACCGAAGCGTACAGGGGTATAAACGATCCCGCCAGCCACGCCTGCAGGAAAAAGACCCCCCGCAACGCGGTAATGTTCGGCCCCCCGGGTTTTTCATATGTCTATTTTTGTTACGGAAGCTATTTTATGTTCAATGTAGTTACAGAGCCCGAAGGCACGGCGGGCGCGGTCCTGATAAGGGGCGTTGCTCCGGTAAGCGGAATAAAAAAAATGGAAAAAAACAGAGGGGCCATTAATAATAAAAATTTCGCGAACGGGCCGGGAAAACTTACCGGCGCTTTTAACATCACAAAAAAAGACAATATAAGGGACCTGACAAAAGGGAATTTTTATATAGGTGAGGGAAAAAAAGAAAAAATCAGGATAAAATCTTCCCCCAGAATAGGGATAAAAGAGGGCCTTGATAAAAACTGGCGGTTTTATGCCGAAAATACAGTAACAACGGAGCGGGTTGTAAAAAAAAGCCGGAATTTACGCCGCACCTGAAATTTTAAAGTAATATTTTTTAGCGGAGGTCATGATGAAATTAATCGATATATATAAAGCCGGAATTAAGTTCGGCATGAAGAACGACCCCAGGGGCGAGGCCGAAGTAAAACAAAGCCTTAAACAGGAGAAAGAAAATTATGAGTCCCTTAAAGGCAGGGAAAAAGAATTCTACGATAAAGAAAGGCTTATAAACCCGTATTCGGACTCAAGGATAATATACGACAGCGGGAAATCCGTAAAAAATGTAATGATGGGAATAGATATGGAAGGCGCGGAACTTCTGCTTGCGGACCGGCTGGCGGAAAAGGGCAAAAAAGTGGACGCCCTTATTGCCCACCACCCTTCGGGCAGGGGGTTTGCCGGGCTTCATGATGTTATGTCCATGCAGGCCGATATATTCGGAAGGTTCGGAGTGAATATAGCCATGGCGCAGGGCCTGACAGAAAAAAGAGCAAAAGAAGTCCATGAAAAAATTATGCCCGTTAACCATTACAGGCATTATGATGTCGCCCGCCTGCTTGATATGCCCCTGATGAATTTTCATACTCCCGCTGATAACTGCGTCGAAAAATACCTTCAGTCGCGTTTTGATAAAGAAAAACCCGGGACAATCGGGGATATAATGGATATGCTTTATAAAGAGCCTGAGTACGCGAAGTACGCCGAAAGGGGAGTGCCCCCGGCGGTTTTGCTCGGCAGCAAACCAAGGAAGGTTAAAAAAGTATTTGTAGATATGACCGGAGGGACCGAGGGCGCGAAAGAGCTTTTTAAGAAACTGGCGGACGCGGGTGTGGATACGGTCGTGGGAATGCATTTTTCAGCGGAACATAAAAAGGCAATGTCAGAGGCGGGTGTGAACGCGGTAATAGCCGGGCACATTTCTTCCGATACACTCGGTATGAACCTTCTTTTTGACATGATTGAAAAAGAGCTTTCCCCGCTGAACATAACCGGGCTTTCGGGTTTTATAAGGGTTAAAAGAGCAAAGAAAAAAAAGAAATGAAAATAATAGTCGACGCCGATTCTCAGCCGGCTAAAGACAGGGTCATTGAAACAGCCAAAAGGCATAAAATAAAACTTGTGTTTGTACACAGCACGGCTCATTTCAGCCCGGGAGAAGAAGAAGGCTATCCCGAGGTTGTCATGGTGGACAATGAAAAGCAGGCAGCGGATATAGCGGTTATGAACATGGCGCGGCCCGGTGATATAACCCTGACAAACGACACCGGGCTGGCTTCGGTACTTATAGGCAAAGGCGTTTTTGTCCTGGCGGCAAAGGGCGGCGTAATTGATGAAAAAAATATCGACGCCCGCCTCGCTGAAACTCACAGGGTAAAAAAAGCGCTGCGTTCAGGGCCCGGGGGGCGGGGTAAAAAACCACGCGGCCCTTCGAAGTATACGGAAAAAGACGGGACAAGATTAATAAACGCGCTGGAAGAAATAA
Organism: uncultured Spirochaetia bacterium; assembly: GCA_964534075.1. Lineage (GTDB taxonomy): Bacteria > Oederibacteriota > PGYV01 > PGYV01 > CAYTNY01 > CAZHOD01. The sequence goes on along the minus strand of CAZHOD010000114.1, from coordinate 914 downwards.
TATTAAAAGCAAACGGTGAAAACAATTGATACCGCCGGAAAAACTGGAAGAAATAAAGGACGCCAATGATATTGTAGATGTTGTTTCCGATTATTTGACATTAAAAAGGGCCGGCAGGAACTTTAAGACCCACTGCCCTTTTCACCAGGAAAAAACGCCGTCATTTATGGTCAGCCCGGAAAAACAGATTTTTCACTGTTTCGGCTGCGACGCGGGAGGCAATGTTTTTTCCTTTATACAGAAAATCGAGAACGTTCCGTTTGTGGAAGCGGCTAATATACTGGCGAGAAAAGCCGGGATAAAAATAGAAGAGCAAAGAGGCGGCGGCAGGCGCGCGGGCGAAAAAGAAAAATTAATGGAAATAAACAGGGACGCTCTTTATTTTTTCAGAAAAGAATTTAAAAATTCGCCGGAAGCGGCGGCGTACCTGCAAAAAAGAAAAATAAGCACAGAGGCGGCGGAGGAGTTCGGCCTCGGCTACTCGCCCGGTTTTGGGAAGCTTTATGCTTACTTAAAGGATAAAGGGCACAGCGGGGAAATGACGGAAAAAACTTCGCTTGTAAAGAAAAAAGAAGGACGGTTCGTTGACAGTTTCCATAAAAGGATAATTTTTCCCATATTTAATATTTACGGGGATCCTATAGCTTTCGGGGGAAGGGTACTAGACGGGTCTTTGCCTAAATATATTAATTCCGGGGAATCAGCCGTGTACCACAAAGGCAGGAGCCTTTATAACATTCAAAACGCGAAAAAGTACAGAAAAGATTTGGTTGTGCTTGTAGAGGGTTACACAGACGCCATATCAGTATATGTTAACGGGGTTAAAAACGTTACGGCGTCCTTAGGCACCGCTTTTACGCCCGAACAGGCAGGGATTTTAAAAAGATATTTTTCAAAGGTTGTTATTGCCTATG
>CAZHOD010000113.1:0-6161 GCA_964534075.1 uncultured Spirochaetia bacterium | reverse complement strand
AGCCGCTGAGATTGTTATTACTGTATCCCTGAAAAGCAGCGCGGCCACGCCTTCTATGAAGAAAAACGGCGTTATTGCCGCGAGATTAGTCAGCGTGGAGGCAATAAGGGGCGCTACTACTTCCTTTGACGCTTCTGTACCGGCTTTCAAAGAGTCCCCCTTTTTCCTGTGATGACGGGCTATGTTTTCAAGCATTACAATGGATCCGTCAAGAAGCATGCCCACCGCGAGCACAAGCCCGCCGAGAGAAAAGATGTTAAGCGTCACATCAGAAAAATTCATCATAATAAATGTGCCGAGTATACTTAAAGGTATTGCCGCGGCTATTATCATGGTCCTCCTGAAACTGCGCAGGAACAGGAAAATTATCGTCATTGCAAGAAACCCGCCTATTATAGCTGAAACAGCCACATTTTTAACCGACATCAGGATATAATCGGCCTGGCTCGCGGCTTTGCCAAAATTTATGTCCTCAGGTATTGTCCTGCTTTTCTTCAGTTCATCAAGACGTTTTTGTACTTTTTTCACTATTTCTACCGTGTTCGCGTTAGGCTGCTTTAAAAAACTCAACACCACACATTTTTCCCCGTTAAAACTTGTTGTCACACGGTAGTCCTCAGCTGCATCCAGGACTTTTGCCACGTCCTTAACACGGATGAACCTGCCGAACCTGTTCGCTATTATTGTATTTTCCACGTCCTCAATGTTCCTGAATTTTGATATCAGCCTGACTGTATTTTCCTTTTTAGTGTCGTCAGTCCTGCCTGCCGGAGCGTCTATGTTTTCATTTTTAACAGCGCTGACAATATCCTCCTGGGATAATTCATAAGCCGCGAGTTTTGCCTGATCAAATAATATCTGTATTTCCCTTACCTTGCCTCCGTATACCGCAACCGCGCCCAGTCCCGGTATTCCAAGGAACATTTTTGAAAGCTCGTTTTCAGCCCAGTCCCTCAGCTCTTTTTCATCCCTTTTTGGGGAAGTCATCGCCATTTCAAGCACCGGAAGCGCTGACGGGTCTGCCTTGAATATCCTTGGTTCCTCAATTCCCGGGGGCAGTTCCTTCCTCACAAGGTCAAGCTTTGCCTTTGTATCCGCGAGCGCAACATCCATGTCCTTGCCGTATTCAAAATAAATTTCAACTGTGGCGTTGCCTTCAATCGCGGTTGAAAGTATCTGCGCGGCGTCCTCTGTTGTCCCTGCGCTGGATTCTATTTTTTCGATCACGTTTTTTTCCACGTCTTCCGCTGAAGCGCCTTTCCAGTCAACCATTATCCTTACCATCGGGTACGTTATCCTGGGAAGCAGGTCAACAGACAACGAAGAAAGAAAAAAGAACCCGAGGACCGCGATTAAAGCCGATATTACAAGGACGCCTGTGCGCCTTTTTATTGAAAGCTCGCTTATATTCATCCGATTATTCCCCTTTTATCCTGGCTATTTCAGCCGAATGCATCCTCAATAACAGGAGTGTATTTTCATAGTCATTTTGCGCTGTTGAATAAAGCTTTTGCGCGTCCAGCAGTTCGTCGCTGGAGCAAAGAGCGTTTTTATACCTTTTTTCATATATTCTCAGGCTGTTATCAGCGTTTTTAAGGCTGTCGGCAAAAATCTTCTTTTTTTCCAGTTCGGCTGTATATCCTGATACCGCGGCGTCATACTTTGTTTGCAGGGTTATTTTGGCATTGTCGGCCGCGGCCGCGCTTTCTTTCGCGATATATTCCGCTTCAGAAGCTTTTGAGCCGGTTATTCCCCAGTCAAAAAACGGCAGCTCCAGCGACAATCCAAAAACATAATCATTTCCTCCGCCTGGCAGCAGGGACCATTCATACTTGTATGAATAATAAGCGCTGACCTCCGGATAATACCCTGACATAGCGGCATTATGCTTTTCATGAAGCGCCGCGGCTTTATTTTCGGAAGAAAAATAATATGGGCTTTTGGTAACGTCAAAACCGTTGTTTAAGGAAAAACTGTGATCAACTCCCTCCTCACTTAAAACCGGAAGTTATTCCCCGGTCCGCCATATAAAATAACAAAGATTTTTCAGCGCGGTTTGATATTTCCGCTCCGCGCCTATGACATCTGTCCTGAAAGTGTTTACAAGAACTCTTATTCTGAGCAGCTGCTCTGTCCGCGGAATATTGCTCCTCTTATTCAGCGCCTTGGAATCCGCGTAAAACACTTCTGCTCTTTTCAATAATTCTTCCTTGTTTTTTAGTACATTACGGTAAAAAAGGGCGTTGTAATACAGTCTCCTGGCCTCGTATGCCACCGTTGCTTTTGCTGACTTCAAATCCTGTTTTGAGGCCTCATAGTTAAGCAGCGCCGCGTTTCTTTCCGATAAATTTTTAAAACCTGAAAATAGAGAAAGTTTTGCTGTCGCAATTGCCTGAAAGTCATCAGGAGTATCAAGAAACTTTTCTTTTTGCTGCGACAGATATGACAGCCTGTCATATTTAACGCCAATATCAAATTCCGGAAGGAATGCCGCGTTTGCCCTGTGCAGCCGTTCACCGTAAATATTCATCCTGCTTCCTGCCGCGGAAACATCAGGATGTGTGCTTAAAGCTGTTTTAACGGCATCGCTAATGAATAATATATCCCTGTTTCCGTTATCAGCCGCACTGAGCCTGCAGGCCAAAATAAATATTACAATTAAAACACACAAATTCTTTGTTCTCATTCATCACCTCTTAGCTCAGTGGTTAAAAAATCATTTTCAAATCAGTCATTGCAATATAAAAATAAGACGTATAAGGAACTCTATATGTTCCATACTCCTGTTGTATTGATTGTCCGGCTCGCAAAATATGAACTAAAGGCGCCTGTCACCGAAAAACGTGAATCACTGCTCTTCTTTCAGTATTTTACTGACAAAAGTTCTATCCTGCTTGAATAACTGTGTCGCAATCATCATAAATTTCATATCTGCCTGCTTTCGTTCTGTCCTGTTAAGCCCGGATTTTTAAGGCCGCTGTGATATTTCAGGCGTAAGCCTTTCTTCATTTACGCCGCGCTGAAAAACGGGCATAACTTGCCCATGCACTGCTTATTCATCGGCGACCACTTGCACCTGATTTTACCGCAGGATATCCTGTCAAAGCCCGATTTTTTTAACAATTCTGTGATTTTCACGAGCGCTGTATAACTGCTTCTTTTACAGCACCTTTTGGCGTATTTTGAAATCTCAACAAGCGCATCGCTTACCGCACGCATTGTTTCCGAGCGTTCCTCGCCAAAAGACGGATTAATTTTTTTAACAAGGCTCAGGACAATACCCTCGGCATACGCGCCGCCGCAGGTCCCGGCAAACCCGCACGAGCCTCCGGGAAACTGTTTGCCGCGCTTTATCGCCTCTTCAATATCCCTGTTGTTTATTTCATACCCTGCATTTCTTAACGCAGCCATGGCAGCTCCGGGCACAAGATAATGATGCCAGTCCGCATGAACCGGAAACTTTTCCTTTTTCCAGGCATTTTTTCTTATCGCGTCAACAGAGTTCTCAAGAATTTCAAAAACATCCGTATTTTTTGATTCCATAACTGATTTTATACCTTCCGGTACGGCGTTTATAAAATCCGCGTCTTCAAATCCCTGCATGCCGCGCATAAAAGCCCTGAACTCATCCTCATAATAGATTTTTTTTGCCTGTTCAGCCTTTTTCTTCATTTGTTCATTCATAACACTACTCCTATAATGAATTTTAATATACCGGTTCAAAAATTTTCATAAAAGCGCTAAATTTTTCTTTTTCTTTCTTTTTTCCCAATAATTTTACGCAATGATAAAAATCTCCCGGCGCATTTATAAGCTCCCTCGGTTTTTCGTTTTTTATATCCTTAATACCGTCAAGTGTTTTTCTAAAAGCCTCGGCCCTTATCAACTATGTAATAAGAGCCTTTTTGCGGATCATATTTCGAATTTTCAATAAACAGTTTTGGAAACTCGTTTTTATCCGGCCTGAATTCCTTGACCTCAGGATTAACAAATAAAGCAAGCCCGGTGCTGCCGGACATGCTTTGCGCAAAAAATACCGCGGGTAAAGAAAAAACAATTACAATTATAAACACAACAATTCTTTTTCTCTTTTTCTTCTCCTGTATTAATATTAAAAAACGTTTTTCAACTATAAATACATCAGCCCTTTTCAACTCACGCGTTGTTCCGCGCCCGTGATATACTTATGCCCGCATGCGCTAATGTGCATATGTTAGCATATGCAAAAGTCTTGTCAAGAAATCTTTTTCGGGTATTTGGGAATGAAGGAAGGCAAATTTTCGCCTGAGCAGGTAAAGCAGTGTGTTGAGATAGCAATCCGCGATATCGCGACCTCAAAATTGCCTGTTTTGAATTTACCTAAGAGATAAGATTTAAAACCTCAAAACGCTTTTTACCGGTGCCGGGTAAAAGTCCGACGCCGCAAAAAGCGCCAAGAATTGAGCCTGCCTTTAGTTTGGTAAGGATATATACTTTTGTATTTTTAATATTTCATTTATCTATTCTATTTATCTTGCGAACTTCGAAACATTCCCTAATTGCGTCCCTTATATTTTTCTGCGCTTCTTTTTCTGTCTTTCCGTGGATTACACATCCCGGAATAGACGGGCATTCCGCGATAAATATTCCGTCCTCATCTTTGAATATTCTTGTTCTGAATTTCATATTATTCTTCTCTGATTAATGTGAAGCATAAAAAACCTTTCCTTCTTCCTTTGCAACTTCTGCCATGAACGTATTCCCGCCATTGTATTCTTTTTTAGTCATTTTTAAAACATCAAAAGGTATTCTGAATTTTCTTATCGCCTGTATTTCAGCGTCCATGGTCATCCTGCCTCTTTTAATAATATCCTTATTTTTAAAATCATCAGAAACAATTATTAAATCAATATCACTGTTCCTGTTTGTGTTATTTGTTATCTGCGAGCCAAATACAACGATTTTAGATACTTTTATTCCGTTACCTCTTAAATTATCCGCTATAAATTTAATTACCTTTTTTAATTTTTCTTTACCCATTTTATAACTCCTTTACTTTTCATCAGCATTTTTTTTGTTCTTTTATTATGAAAATCTTTATACATTTTTGACAAAACATCAGGATATCTTGCCGGTACACTTAAATTATTAAGGTCAACAATAAAAGTTAATATTTCCTGCTCCGGCTGTAATTTTAACTCTTCTATAAAGTACATCAAATTATGCGTTTTTGTCGGTTCCTTTTTCATCCTCTTTGTATATAATCCTTTTAACGCTTTTTCTATCGCCAGGTGGCAAAAAAAAATACAGTAAATATTCTTTTTCTTTTCATAAAGTATCTTTGCTGTATCAAAATCATAATCTGCTTGTTTATACCATTCTTTCGCTGTTTTTAATCCTTTAGTCATTTTTACTGCTCCTTTCTTTCATTTTTATTATATATGCATATTTACTATTTATCAACTTCTTTTTGATTTACAGCGTACGCGTGTTTGACCGATGTTCCGTCCATGTCCGCATCAATATATTCAGGGTCAGCGTAAAAGGTCTTTTCCCTGTCCTCGCTCTGTAAAGTAAATCCCGCTGTTTCCCGCGGTTAGCGGGGAATGGATGCAGGTTCCCCGGGAGCAAAAAGGGATTTTTTCCAAGAATTTAAATCCGGGCGGGTGTCCCCCGCGCAAATAAAGAGGCGGTTAGTTATGACGGGATTGTTAAGAGAATATTTCCTTGACCGGGGTTTTGAGGGCAGAGCCGCCCATGTGATTATTTTTTTAATTGTATAAAAGGATATTACTGAATAAATTATTTTTCTATAATATCTTTTAGCTGCTTAAAATTAATTCCTGCTTGTCTTAATATACTGCTTAATGTTCCCCGGGGTATTTCTTTTATATTCATAGGCAGGATGACAACTTGTCCGTCTGTATTTTTTAGTTTACCGTGAGAGCCTTTCTGAGAAATGAAATTAAACCCCAGTTTTGTTAACGCGGATTGAATCTCTTTTGAGGAGTATAATCTAGGCATTAATTTGTTCCTTGCCTATGGTTATTCTTTCCACTTTAGAAAGTTCTATTTTTTCCCCTTCCAGTCTTAACTCAACAGCTTCTTTTAAATTTGTAATAGCTTCTTCTACCGAATCTCCGCAGGATGCTACATCAATATTTACGCATTGAGAAACATAT
>CAZHOD010000112.1:0-6167 GCA_964534075.1 uncultured Spirochaetia bacterium | reverse complement strand
TTTTTTATCCGCGTTTTTATACTCAGCGAGTATATCCGCGGCCCTGTCCCTGAAGGCCAGCCAGCCGCGCGGCTGCTTTGCCGCTACTTTCCCTCTGCTTTTGACATCCAGTATATCCCTGATATGGGCGCAGATATAATCGATTTCCTCTTCTGTCCTGTCGTGCCCGCTGGGCAGGTTTATGCCGCGCAGAGGCACGTCATACGCGACGGGGTTATCAACCTTTACATCTTTAAACATGGGAAAAGAACTTATGGGATAAAAAATAATCCTTGTGTCTATGTTTCTTTGCTTTAATTTTTTCATCATATCATCGCGCGATACAGGCGATTTTTTGTCCAGCACAATGGTGCTCATCCAGCACAGATTTTTTGTGCCGGGTTTTTCCGCGTTCATTTTTATAACATCAATATCAGAAAGGCGTTCATTGTACCATTTGAATATCTGCCTTTTTTTCGCGACAATTTCCTCCACCCGTTCAAGCTGGCCCAGCCCCATGGCTGCCTGCATATTCGACATAGCGTACATATACCCTATCTCAAGCGCGGCCAGTGATTTTTCAGGGTCGCGCGCGTGGTTGCCGAGAAATTTTGCCCGGTCAAATATTTTTTTGTCATCCGAAAGGAACATACCTCCCGCGCCTGTCACAAGCACCTTTGCCCCCTGAAAACTGAAAGCGGACGCGTGCCCGAGGCTTCCTGTCTTCTTCCCCTTATATTCCGCGCCTATTGACGGCGCCGCGTCCTCAAACACCTTTATATTATGCTTTTCCGCCAGTTCCATTATTGGGTCCATATCGACGGGGTTGCCGTAAAGATGCACCGGTATTATTACTTTTGTCTTATCTGTTATATTTTTTTCCACGCTTTCAGGGTCCATAACCCAGGTTTCGGGGTCTATGTCGCAGAATACGGGCTTTGCCCCTGTATAAACAGCGGCCGCCGCAGTAGCTATCCATGTGGTATCAGGTACAATAACCTCGTCTCCCGGCCCGACTCCCATTCCGAGCAGCCCCAGGTGAAGGGCGCCGGTACAGCTCGATGTGGTAAAAGCGTATTTTGTGCCTATATATTCGGCGAATTTTTCGGAAAAGCCGTCGATGTACTCCGACATGCGGTGGTTCCATCCGTTTTTCACCGCGTCATTTACATATTCTATTTCCTTGTATGAAACAGAAGGCCCTGCCGTAAGGATTATTTCGTTTGTTATATTCAGCATATATTACTCCCATCACTGTTTTAATTTTTTAAATTATACAATAATTCCCTGTTTTTTCAATAGTTTTTTCCCGCGGGCAACCCGCCTTTATTTGTCTTTTTTTATAAAATCTTCCGGCCCGAAAACTTCGTCATAGGAAACCGGAAGTTTTTTCCCGTAAATTTTTTTCTGTTCATAATTTTTTATAAAATCACGGTCCTCCGCTATCAAACAGGTATCAACGTACTCCCCGAAAAATTTAATATTCATGCCCCGCTCGATAATATCTTTAAGCGGCTCCTCGAAAAAATTCCCCAGTGATGTGTGGATGTACGGGCATGGCATTACGTCCCCGTATTTTGTTATTGATACCATCCTCTTAACCGCGATACAGCCCAGGTTGAGCCCGTAGGCAGGGGTAAGATGGGTAAAAACATTGTATTTTTTTTCCATCTCCCTTATATAGTCCATGTCGGACTTGTCTATCAGGACGTCAAAATTATTTTCCCATCTTCCCACGGGTTTTGCGTAAGTAATAAAAACCGGCACATTTTTGCCGTTCAAAAATTTCAAAAAATCCTCAAACTCCTTTGACCTCACCCTTTGCTTGGTAACCACTGTCTGCACAAGAAGAGCGAGCCCGGCTTTCTGCGCCGCGTCGATCGCCCGCAGGGTCCTGGCATGGGACCCTTTCATCTGCCTGAAACTGTCATGTTCCTGCGCGTCGAGGCTGTCGATGCTCAACTGTATTTTATCCACGCCTATCTCCTTCATATGCATCGCCCTTTTTTCGTCCAGGAACCATCCGTTTGTATCTGATGTAATATAGAATTTCTGCGGATCGATTGCCTCTACAAGCTCGTCGAAATCAGGAAATATAAGCGGCTCCCCTCCTGTTATGACAAGATGCGCCAGCCCCATTTCGTCAGCCTGTTTTGAAAGTTCCCTGACATCGGGAATCGTAAAGCTCCTGCTCTTGTCTTTTTTCATAAGGCTCGTTACATCACAGTGCACGCATTTGAAGTTGCAGGCGTAATCGTACTGAAACTGCAAAATAGCGATGCTCTCTCCTCTTTTTACTTTCTCGTCAAAATTCATAACTTTCTCATACACACGCGGTTTGTTCTTTTTTAGCTGTGCTCTTTTGTCCTTTTCATCGTTTTTCAACTCGTCCTTACCGGCCATTTTATACCTCCCTTTAATTTTTATTTATAATTTTGTTATCCCGGAAAACAGCGATATTTTTCACTGACGGGTACTTTTTTCTTATTATGCCGGCGACTTCCCCTGAATAGCCCCCGGCCATGACTATAACAACATCTACCGGGCTTTTTTCAAGCGTTTCAGGAGGGACTATGGGTATATGTGTAGCCGGGGTGAATTTGCCCTGCTTGAACGGGGCGGAATCCACTACATATTCTATCCTGTTTCCCGGGCCGCAAACTGACATAACAGTGAATGCCTGGTGCCCGGCCCCCCATATTGCTGCTTTTTTGTTTTTTTCGCGCAATTTATCGATATATTTGTTTACTTCTTTTTTTAATTTTTCCATATAAATACCCGCTTCCGACACTCCGGGATGATCCGCCTTTTTAACAACCGCGCTGATAATATAGTCATTCCAGGCCGGCTCGCATTCAAGCACAATAAAGCCGCTGATATTAAGGAGGTTTTTTAATGTATCCGCTGTAAAATAAAATATATGGTCACTGATTATCTCCGCGTATAATTTTTTTTCGGCCATCATGCCGAAATTGGGCACTTCCACAATCCCGATGCCGCCTTTTTTTAAGTTTGCCGATACGCCAAGCAAAAGCTCTCTTGCCCCGGGTATGTGCTCGAGAAAATTCATAATAAAAAAACCGTCAAAAGGGGCATTTTTTATCCTGTAATTCCTGTCCCTGACAAAGCCTTTATGTACATTAAGCCCGCGGGGCCTGCACGCCCGGGCCGATTTTCCGGAATTTTCTATGCCGTAAACCCGTCCGCCGGCTTTTTTCATAATTTCCAGGTAATCACCTTCCCCGCACCCGATTTCCAGTATTTTTTTGTTTTTCAGGCTGTATTTTTTTAAAAATGACGCGAACTGTTTTTTCCTGAACTCTCTCATCGACGGGGAAACGCCTACCGCCCTTATCACATCCTTATAATATTTAACAGGTTCGTTTGTAAGCTGTACTGTCCCGCATTCAGCGCATTTCACAACTTCCAGATCCACGCCTTTTTCATTTTTGACATTGCTTTTATCCGGCATAAACTGAGCAGCCTTAGGCATATTTTTCAGTACCAGCTTTTCCTTTTTATCAAAACTTCCTCCGCAAACACGGCATTTTTTTACTTTCATTCTTTATATGCCTCCTGTCCCGTGATGAAAACCGCAGGTTTTCATTTTACGGGGCCGTTTATATATTTCCTGTACATGGACTGCACCTTAATCAGGTCGCGGGGGCACTTTTTGTGCCATTTCAGGTATCCGGGCTCACCGGGCGCGACTCCTTTATTCTGAGGCATAAACCCTTCCCTGACCCCGCATTTATAAAGAAGCGAAATAAAATGCGACCTTTGTTTTTGTTTCAGTATTATTTCATTTATCGCGGCCGGCTTTTTGTCGTGTTTTACCGGCGCTCCGATTTCCTTTCTTGCTGTAAGTTTTATTCTTTGTTCAGCTTTTTCCCTGTGGCGGATTATTCCTCCCGGCACATGCCACCCGGTGCCGGAATACTGATCGTCCCTCCAGGCGAGGAGAACCCTTCCTTTTTTATCCCTGATGAGAAGGTCTACATTTACCATCGGCGTCATCCCTGACACGAATAAAAACACCTCCTCAGGAAGCCCTCTGCCCGGGCTGCCTGTTTGTTTCTCAATCGCTTTTATCGCCGCGCTGATTTTCACATCACACCTTTAACAACACCCAAAAGTGAACCGGGCGTATCCGCGAAGGCAACGGCCCCCGCTTTTACAAGCTCCTCTTTTGTGCCGAACCCGTATGTCACACCGACTGTTTTTATTTTATTTTCTTCAGCCGCTTCCACATCATCCGGTTTGTCCCCTATCATCAGGCATTCACCGGCTTTCGCGCCTGTATCATTCAAAAAATCGTGTATTAGTTCCTTTTTCTTTTTCGCCTTAAAACCCGTACCCGGGCCGTAAACAGCCCTGAAAAATTTTTCCGCGCCCAGTTTTGGCAAAAGCTTTTTTATGAATTCACCGGGTTTTGACGATACAATATACAACGTGTAATCATTATGAAGTTCATCCAGTGTTCCTCTTATTCCTTCATATAATTCCGCCATAAACAGGCCCTCGGCCGTATAGTGTTCCCTGAATCCGGCTGCCATGGATTCTATATCGATTTCCTCCGCGCGGCGCCCAAGAACAGTTTTCAGTAAAGGCACAAGCGGCGGGCCTATACACTTTTTTACATGAGCATCCTCCGGCACAGGATTGATTTTATGTTTTTTGAATGTATATTTTACCGACGCTGTTATCCCCGGGCCCGTATCCGCGATTGTACCGTCAAAATCAAACAATATATTCCTATCCATACAATTATTCATCCTCAATCGGTTTTATTATCATATTTTTTCTGAATTCCGCCCTGGGTAAAAAAGGCGCCGGATCCTCCAGAGGTTTTGAGTACATTTTACCATCTCTTCCTACAGCGCTGGAAACTTTCGGCTCGACTTTCTCGGCCGGGTCAATTATCACCTCGCAAATAACCGGCCCGGGCGCGGCCAGGGCTTTTCTCACTGTTTGTTTCATACCGGCCGAAGACGATATTATAAAATATTTATATTTATAAGCCGCGGCTATTTTCTTTATTTCCGGCACGGTTACCCCGCTCTCAGGGCCGGACCCCACATAAAACCCGTCGAAATAATTACGCTGTGTTGTTTTGATTGAGCCATATCCTTTATTATTCAACACAAAAAATTTCACGGGAAGTTTTTTTCTCCTGATTGTCTCGAGGTCCTGTATGTTTAGCTGAAACCCGCCTTCACCATTTGTGCATATAATACGTTTTCCTTTGGCTGATATTCCTGCCCCCAGCGCGGTAGGCACGCCGTAACCCATCGCTCCGAGCCCGGGGGAGTTAAATGCCCTCTGGCCCTTTTTGAATTTAAAAACCTGCATCGGAATATCACTGCACATACCCGAACTTCCCGGGGTGAATATATCCCCGGGGAGCATAGCTTCGGAAAGGGCTTCGGCCAGCGCGTACGTGCTTACACATTTCTTTTTTTTACGGTGTTTCTTCTGTACTACCGGGTATTTTTCATTTACATTTTTACAATACCGCCTCCATTCAGGCAGTTTTTTCCTTATATTTTTCTCTTTCAGCATACCTCTTATTATCCTGCCGCAGTCAGCCGCAAGGGGCATGTCCGGTTTGAACCTGAATTTTTTAAATTCGTTTCCGTCTATGTCCACAATAACCTTTATTGCTTCACGCGCGAAAGAAGAATGCTCATACCCAATCTGCCCGAAATCGAGGCGTGCGCCGAGAGAAATCAAAAGGTCGCAGTTTTGCAGTATAAAATTCGCCCCCCTCTGCCCGGCTGTTCCCGGCCTTCCGAAAAACAAAGGATGGTTATGCGGAAGAAGGTCCGCGCCCTTCCATGTCAAAAGCACGGGAATACCAAGTTTTTTTACCAGGGATTCGAACTCCTTTTCCGCCCGGCTGAGCCGTATACCGCACCCTCCCATTATAACAGGCCGTTCGGATTTTTTTAAAAGCTTTATTATCCGTGATACATGCCTGTTTATCGGGAGTATTTTTCTTTTAGGGGGCTTAAAACCGGAAAGTTTATTCTCATTAATTTTCGCCGCCTGGACATCCAGGGGAATATCAAGCCATACAGGCCCGGGCCTTCCTGTTTTCGCGAGGTATACCGCTTTATCGAGGTGGTACTTTATTTTATAAGGGTCTTTTATTGTAACAGAATACTTGGTAATGGGTTTTATAATAT
>CAZHOD010000111.1:0-6189 GCA_964534075.1 uncultured Spirochaetia bacterium | reverse complement strand
AAAAAGCATAGCCGGGGATATAGGCGGTAGAATATTTATGATTGCCGCGAACGCGGTGTATTATATACTGCCGAATCTGGAGTTTTTTAATTTGAAGGACCGGGTTTATTCGGCCGGGGCGGGGCTGTCGCCGGAATATTTCGGCATCATGGCGGCCTACGGTATATTTTATACCGGGCTTACTTTGTTTGCCGCTTCCGCTATATTTAACCGGAAAGAATTTTAAGGTGCGGTAATATGGTAAAGAAAATATTTTTTTTCGCGGTATTTATCGTATTTTTGTCAGGAATGATTTTTTTTAACAGGGCCGGGGCAAAAAGTATTTTTAACAGCCAGCCCGACTGGTATTTTTTGCAGCCGCATTCATATAAGAGGTTTATGCATATTCTCGGCGTAGGCCTGGGTTTCAGGTCGCTTGTCGGGGATTTCGAATATATCAGTTTTCTTCAGTATATAGGAACCCCAAAGAACGCGAAGACCGGTTATAAGGACCTTTACGGTTACGTGGACAGGATAACAGACGCGGATCCGCATTTTTCCTTCGCTTATCGATACGGCTCCGCTGTCATGGCTTTTCACCTCAACCAATATGAAAATGCTGAAAAAATTATTGAAAAGGGCCTTAAATACAACCCTAAAATGTGGCGGCTCAGGATGTACCTCGGAGCAATCGGATATAAAGAGGCTGAAAATAAAGAAAAGTACGTAAAATTTCTGGAGGAAGCGCTTAAGTATGAGGATCATCCCGCGATGTTAGAAAGGCTTCTCGGAAATATATACGAGCAGTACAAGCCTGCGGATGAGGTTGTAAAATACTGGCTGAAAATTTATAAAAAAGCCGGCGACGATAAAACAAAGCGGTACGCGTATAAACAGATAATAAAGCACATAAAAAGCGGGGAGCTGAAGAACCCCGGCTTGATAAGAAAGCGCCTTGAGTAACGCGTTTAGCCGCAAACGCGGCGGCAGGATAAAAGGAGGCATTGTTGGGAAACGGTAAAATATCCATTAAAGGAGCCGGTGAACATAATCTGAAAAATGTAAATATAGAAATCCCCAGGGATAAATTTATTGTTATTACTGGAGTTTCGGGTTCGGGAAAATCCTCACTCGCCTTTGACACCATATACGCCGAGGGGCAGAGGCGGTATGTCGAGTCACTTTCTGCTTACGCGAGGCAGTTTTTGGGGCAGATGCAAAAGCCGCATGTCGACAGCATAGAGGGCCTGTCGCCGGCAATAGCGATCGAGCAGAGAAGCGCCGGGAGCAACCCGCGCTCGACAGTCGGCACAATAACGGAAATATACGATTATTTCAGGCTTCTTTTTGCCAGGGTGGGGCAGCCCCACTGCCCTCACTGCGGCGTCCCGATAAAAAGCCAGACGATACAGCAGATAACCGACAGGATTGTGGGCATTGGGGAAGGAAAAAAAATTTCAATACTGGCGCCTGTAGTAAGCGGTAGAAAGGGTGAGTATACAAAACTTTTTCAAAATATAAAAAAAGAAGGGTTCCTGAGGGTCAGGGTCGATAATGAAATCAGGGAAGTTAACAACGGGATAAAACTCGAAAAAAATAAAAAACATAATATCGAAATTGTAATAGACAGGGTGGTTATAGGCAAACAGGCGAAAAAAAGGATAACCCAGTCTGTGGAGCTGGCTGTAAAAATAGGTGAAGGCGTCGCCCTGGTAAATGACAAGGAAAACGGAGGGGATATAATTTTCAGCGAAAAATTTTCCTGTCCGAAATGCGGGTTTTCCATGGCGCCGCCCGAGCCCCGGCTTTTTTCTTTTAACAGCCCGTTTGGGGCCTGCCCCGAGTGCATGGGCATAGGAAGCAAAGTAGAGGTGGACGAAAAGCTCGTGGTCGACGAAAGTTTGAGCCTCAGCGAGGGGGCCCTGAAACCCTGGTCCAACAGCGAAAGTTATTACTGGCATCTTGTCGCGGGCCTGGCAAAACATATGAATTTCAGCCCGGGCGCGCCGTTTTATAAACTTCCCAGGAAGGTAAAAAAGTCCCTGCTTTACGGGCTGGACGAAAAAATAAAGTATGATTATAAATACAAGAATTTCGAGGCGCAGTATAAGTACCAGGGCGGGTTTGAGGGGGTCATACCTTTTCTCGAAAGGCGTTACAGGGAAACAGAGACAGAGAGGATACGCGAGGATATTTTTAATAAATATATGGAGGAAAAGGTATGCAGCAGCTGCGGAGGGAAGAGGCTCAAGCCCGAGGCCCTTTCGGTAAAAATAGACGGAAAGTCAATAATAGATATAACGGAGTATTCCGTAAAAGCCGCGTATAATTTTTTCGATAAACTCAGCCTTTCAAAAAAAAATTCGGCCATAGCCGGCCAGGTGCTGAAGGAAATAAAGGGAAGGCTTAAGTTCCTTCTTAATGTAGGGCTTTCCTACCTGACGCTGGAAAGGAAGGCGGGTACTCTTTCGGGCGGTGAGTTCCAGAGGATTCACCTTGCCACCCAGATAGGCGTGGGGCTGGTTGGTGTGCTTTATATACTGGACGAGCCCAGCATAGGGCTTCACCAGAAGGATAACGCGAAGCTTCTGGATACATTAAAAGAGCTCAGGGATATGGGAAATACTGTACTTGTAGTCGAGCATGACGAGGAAACCATGCTGAACGCGGACCATCTTATAGATATGGGGCCCGGGCCCGGTGTTCACGGAGGGAAAGTGGTCGCGGACGGAAGCGTAAGCAGGGTTTTGAAATCTCCAGAATCACTTACAGCCGCTTACCTGCTTAACGATAAAAAAATTTCCATAAGTAAAGGGAGAAGGAAGCCCGCGAACGTCATGCGGCTGAACGGCGTTACGACAAACAACCTTAAGGATTTAACTGTTAATTTCCCCATGGGTACGCTTACCTGTATAACGGGCGTGTCCGGATCGGGGAAATCCTCGCTTATTTCCGAAACGCTTTACCCGGCGCTCACATACCGGGTATACAGGGGAAATCATAAACCGGATGGTTTCAGGGAAATAATAAACTGGCAGTTCATAGACAGAGTCATAGAGATAGACCAGTCGCCGATTGGCAGGACGCCCCGTTCGAACCCCGCTACGTATACCGGCGTTTTTACCGAAATAAGGAAATTATTCGCGAACACAAAGGAGGCCAGGCTAAGGGGGTACGAGCCCGGCAGATTCAGTTTCAACGTAAGGGGCGGGAGGTGCGAAGCGTGTAGGGGCGACGGGATTATAAAAATAGAAATGCACTTTCTGCCGGATGTATATGTGCCCTGCGAAGAATGCGGGGGGAAAAGGTATAACAGGGAAACCCTGGAAGTACTTTACAGGGGAAAGTCCATAGCCGACGTACTTGAAATGAGGGCGGAGGAGGCGCTTAAGTTTTTTTCAGGCATACCCGCGGCAAAAAGGATATTGAAAACTCTCGATGACGTGGGGCTGGGTTATATAAAACTCGGCCAGTCCGCGCCGACACTTTCCGGAGGCGAAGCGCAGAGGGTAAAGCTCGCTTCGGAATTATGTAAAAGAAGCAGGGGGAAGAATTTTTATATACTCGACGAGCCGACAACCGGGCTGCATTTCGCGGATATTGAAAAATTACTTAATGTACTGAACAGGCTGGTGGACCAGGGAAACACGGTAGTCGTAATTGAACATAATATGGACGTTATTAAAAACGCGGATTATATAATTGACCTCGGGCCCGATGGCGGGGACAAAGGGGGGTATGTGGTCGCGGAGGGCACGCCTGAGCAGGTTATGGAGAATAAGAATTCCCATACAGGGGCGTATTTACGAAGGCATATTACGAGGGAACAGGCGCGGGGGAAAACAAAAAAGAAAATCACGAACAGGAAACGAGAATTCAGGCATAAAAATTAAAACCGCGAATTATGAATTTCAGGCAGTAAATCGAAAATCAAAAAAACAAATTTTGTTTAAATTCTATATTTTTCATTTTCGCAACTTTCACGTAAAACCATTTTTTAAAGGTGTTTTTTTACGAAAGCGCAACCACCTTTCGGATTTAATATCAAAATAATTACGACAAAACTTGACAAAACATAAAAATAATGGTATATAACTAATAAGAGAGGGAGTTAAAAAAGGAGGCGGATAGCAAAAAGAGAAAAGGAGGCGGAAAAAATGAAAATTAAAATTTTTCTCCTCTTTAACCTGCTCCTTTTGGTTTTTATACTTAATTCCGTTTTATTTTCCAATACAATCTATATTCTGGATTCCGGAAATAACCGGGTGCTGCTTTTTGACGCCGGGGCCGGCCCGCTTATAAGTGTTGGAGGAGAAGCAGGGGATGGGCAGGGTGAGCTTGATTTTCCGGTCGCGGTTGCCGCGGGAAGCGGAGGGAAATATTTTTATGTCGCTGACACAGGAAATAACAGGATACAAAAATTTGATAATAACGGGAAGTTCATATTATTATGGGGAGGCCCGGAATACGGCACGGAAGACGGAATGTTTTCCACCCCTTATGGCATAGCCGCCGGACGGGCAAAAGACGGAAGGGAATATATTTTTGTAGCCGATACAGGAAACAACAGAGTGCAGAAATTCGACAGCAATGGCAGGTGGGAGGCAACCTGGGGCGGGCCGGGAGCTTCTTCCGCGCCGGGGATGTTCAATAACCCGCAGGGTATAACAGTGGATGAAAACAGGGGGGTTGTATATGTTTCCGATACGGGAAACCAGAGGATTCAAAAATTCAATATCGAAGGTGAGTTCATTATGGCGTGGGGCAGCCGGGGTTCTGAGCCGGGAATGTTCAATTATCCCAGGGATGTCGGCATCGACGGCGATGGTATGGTATATGTCGCCGATTGTTTTAATTACAGGGTGCAGTGTTTTTCTCCCTACGGGGATTTCAGGCGCGAATGGGGTGTGGCCGGAGACGGCCCATCCGGGTTTTCCGAGCATTTTGGCATAACCGGAAACGGCGGGGACATAATTTACGTAGCAGACGCGGGTAATGACAGGGTGCAGGAATTTAAAACCGACGGAACATTTATAAGGTCGATTACGGATTCGGGGAACCTTAACTATCCCATGGGAACCGGATGTTTTTATCCGAGGCCCACGGCCACAGGATCCTTTACCCCGGAGCCGGTTTTAACTTTTACTCCGACAAACAGCCCGAAAAAAATATTTACCTTTACGGCCACATTGACCCTGACGCCTTCTATCAGCGGCACACAGACATCGACGCAGACACCGACGCAGACACCGACGCAGACACCGACACAGACACCGACACAGACATCGACGCAGACACCGACGCAGACATCGACACAGACACCGACGCAGACACCGACGCAGACACCGACGCAGACACCGACGCAGACATCGACGCAGACATCGACACAGACATCGACGCAGACATCGACACAGACATCGACACAGACATCGACACAGACATCGACGAATACACCGAGCGGGACAGCGATAAAAACCATTATTCCGACAGGTACAGTAACCTCTACGCCGGGCTGCGGGCTGGTTTTTAGCCTGCAATTAAAGGGAAAATTTATAGGAAAATGGGAGAATTCGGAGAATAAGAACAGGGCTTTGGGAGCCGCGGCGCGTAAAAGAGTAAGCGCGTTGATTGACCGGTGTGGAAAAAAATTAATATTAAAAAATAAAAAAAGGAAAAGAGAAAAATGTTTTGACAGAAGCCGGCTGAAAAATGAGGCGGAAGAAAATAAAACCGGGAAATACGGCGCTTATTTTTTCAAAGATAAGGAAGACTTTGAGGTCTCAATTGTTGAGCGAAAACAAGGGGGGTACACATATATTTTTAAGCTTTTATTTTTCGAATTGCGTATATATGACGCGGATGCCTGTTATATTGATGAGGTTGAAAAGATAAAAAAAGAGCGCGCGGGGAAGGATAAACAGCCGGTTTTTTTATGGCTGAGGGAAAAAATGGATATGGGGCACAAAAAAGAAAAAGTTTCTGTAAAAGAAAGCGGAGATAAAAAGAAAGGGGAAGGCGGGCTTGAAGTATCCGGGAGCAAGGAAGGTTCCGAAGAAAAAATAAAAGGCGTAAAAGACGCGAAATGCCCGGGATGTGTATTGCCCGGCGCGCGGCGTGAGTTCAGCCGGAAAACAACTTACAGCTATCCCAATCCATGCAGGGGCAGGGCGGTGATAAGGTATGAAACCGCTGAAAGCGTTCCTGTAACCG
>CAZHOD010000110.1:0-6224 GCA_964534075.1 uncultured Spirochaetia bacterium | reverse complement strand
AAGGGGGTTTTTGATTTCATGCGCGAGCGCTGCCACCATTGTCGCGCGCTGGTCGAACCCTCTGTCCCCTTTTTTACTGTTTTTTCTGCGTTTCTTCTTTTTTACAGGCATTTACTTCTCCAACGGCGGACATGGATTCGGGATAAAAATGATTCCGTATTCCAAATCCTGTTTTACCTTTCATCAATCAACTACCCCGTAGCAAGCTACGGGGTATGAACGACTGAACAACTGACTGCCTTCGCAGCAAGCTGCGGGGAATTTACCCCTAATCATCACACCCTGTCCTCCGAAGCCTTGGCGAAGGCGGATTAAATGTTAATCTTTAAATTTGCTCTTTACTCTTTGCTTTGGCAGGCCGCGTCATTATGAGGAGCGCGGTTTAGCCTGTCCTGAGCGAAGCCGTTGGAGTCGTTCACAATGACAACACGGGAGTTTTTCAGCAGCCTGTTAGCTTCACCTTATAACTTATCAATTGTTTTTTCGTTTTAACTTTCAGCTTTAACCTTTAAGGTTCAAACTTTCATAATTTCAATCATTTCTTTGACTGCTTTTTCCAGGCCAACCATAACAGCGCGGGATATTATGCTGTGCCCGGTATTAAGGTCCTCTATGCCATCTATGGAGGCTATTTTTCGCGTATTTTGATAATCAAGGCCGTGGCCGGCGTTCACGCCAAGGCCCAGTGACCGCGCGTACTTAACCGCTCTTTTTACCCTGTTAATCTCAGTTTCCCGTTTTTTCGCGGTGGATGTTTCCGCGTATTTCCCCGTATGTATTTCTATGTAATCCGCGCCCGCGTCCGATGCCGCTTTTATTTGCTTATAAACCGGGTCTATAAAAAGCGAAACAATTACTTTTTTACTTTTAAGTTTTTTTACGGTATTTTTCACCCTGTCAAGCTTTCCCGCGGCATCCAGGCCGCCTTCGGTCGTAAGTTCGCGCCTTTTTTCGGGTACTATTGTCGCTTCATCCGGGGCTACCTTAAGCGCTGTTTTTACTATTTCGGGGTTCAGGGACATTTCCAGGTTAAACTTTTTTTTAACTGTTTTTTTAAGCCCGGACACATCCGAGTCGTTTATATGCCTTCTGTCTTCCCTGAGGTGCACGGTTATACCGGCTGCCCCTGCTTTTTCGACAATTTTCGCCGCTTTTACCGGGTCAGGGTTAAAACCAAGCCTGGCCTGCCTCAGGGTGGCGACATGGTCGATGTTTACGCAGAGATTAATTTTTTTTCTTTTTCTTTTTGCCATCTTTTTCGCTCTTTCCTTCTTTTTCAAAAATAATATTGAGCCTGGACGGCGAAATGTTCCTGACCGCGACGCCGCGCGGCACGCCGCGCAGCCGCCCGGCTGTAAGTATATATATATTACCGCCCTCATCCGCCTCTTTCAGGTTAATGTGCATCCTTATATTTTTTTTGTCCATCCTGTTGATGATATCCCTACGGCCCTCAAAAACAACCTCAGCCGAAGTTTTGACATTATTTATAATTTTCATATCCTGCGGGTAATTCGAAAATTCTATTGGCACGTCCTGCACTATGCTTAAATTCTGCGCGCTGACAACATAAAACCATATAAACACCGCCGCCAGCAAAGCCGCCAGCTTATACTGCCAGTTCTTAGTAAATAAATTTTCAAAAAAGTTTTTCATATTCAACTCCTTAAAAACGATTCATAATTCCTGTTCATATTCTTAATCAAAGCACAATACCCGGAACGGTTACAAACCGTTCCCTGCGTTAATTTTAATATTTGTATTTTATTTTCACTCTGTATTTTTGCTGTTTGCTGTCTGATTTTCAACTTTAAGTTTTAAATTTTAAGCTTTAAGTTTCAAAAATCTTATCTTATCTTAGGCGCGTAAAGCGAAAGTATCTCAAGCAGGGTCTCTCCGTCGATATCAGGAGTCATTTTACCGCCTATCGCGAGTGAAATGGATTTCCTCTCCTCCGAAACAATAATGGTTATCGCATCGGTTTCCTCGGAAATACCGATAGCCGCCCTGTGCCTCATTCCGTACCTTTTATCTATATCCTCTTTCTGTGAAAGGGGCAGTACACAGCCCGCGGCCGCGATTCTCCCCTCTCTTATTATCAGCGCGCCGTCATGAAGCGGCGATTTTTTGTTGAAAATCGATATTAAAATCTCGGAAGACGTCTCGGCGTCTATTTTTGTCCCCGTTTCAATAAAGCTTTTCAGGTTTATCTCCCTTTCCAAGACTATAAGCGCGCCTATCTTTTTCTTCGCCAGTATCTCGCTCGATTCTTTTATTTCCCTGTAAAGCTGCACATGCTCTTTAAAAATAAACCTGAACAGCCTGTTCTGGCCGAGCTCGACAAGCGCCCTCCTGAGTTCCGGCTGAAAAACAATTATAAAAGCGATTATCCACAGGGCTGTTATGCCCGTAAGTATCCAGGACATGGCGTAAAGGTCGAGGAGTTTTGACAGGAAGACAAAAACAAAAATAACAATAAGCCCTCCCAGCATCTGTATTGCCCTCGTTTCCCTGAAAAGCAAAAGCAGATGATAAACAACAAAAGCCACGAGCAGGATATCAAGCACGTCATTTACCCTCATTCCGGCTATTGTGGCTGTAAAAATTTGTATCAGTTCCTGCATTTTTATACTCCTGCCCTGTTTGCTTTCCTGAACGCCTCTGCCATGGCGGCCGCGTCTTTCATTTCTTCCACGTCATGCACTCTTACCAAATCAGCCCCCTTAAACACGCTCACAGCGACGGAAGCCGCGGTTCCGTATATCCTTTTGTCCGCCTTCTTTCCCGTTATTCTGCCTATCATGGATTTTCTCGATACACCTGTCATTACGGGTACCCCGAATTCCCTGAACGCGTCCAGGCTCGAAATAATTTCAAGGTTATGCCCGGCTGTTTTTCCGAAACCTATTCCCGGGTCGATTACCAGGGACTCTCTTTTTATGCCGCTGCCAAGCGCGGCGCTTATCCTTTCTTTAAAATAATCCTTTATATCGGAAACCACCCCTTTATCCGAATAAGCGGGGGCCTCCTGCATATTGCCCGGTGTTCCCTGTATATGCATTATAACATAACCTGCTCCGCTTTTCCCGGCAAATTCCATCATCGCCGAATCAGAATTCCCCCCGGAAATATCGTTTATTATATCGGCTCCCGCGCTCAGCGCCGCCTCCGCTGTTTCTTTTTTATAAGTATCCACGGAGACCGGGATACAGGTGTCTTTTTCCCTTATCCCTTTTATTACAGGCACGACCCTTTTGATTTCCTCTCCTGCCTCCACCCCCGCGGCTCCGGGCCTGGTGGATTCCCCGCCCACATCTATTATTCCCGCCCCTTTTTTTATCATTTCAAGGCCGTAATCGACAGCAGCGGCGGTTTCCCCGTGCCTTCCGCCGTCATAAAAAGAATCAGGCGTGACGTTGAGTATTCCCATAATTACAGTTTTTTCGAGGGGTATTTTTTTGCCCCCTGCCCTTAACAAGCTCAATTTTTTCCTCCGTTGCCGGCCCCGGGCACTAATCCTTTTTTCTTATCAGGTCCAGAGCTTCTTTCCTTGTTGACTCATTTTTCCTGAAGGCGCCCCTTATGGCCGAAGTAACCATAACTGACCCGGCCTTTTTTATGCCCCGCATGGTTGTACAAAGGTGTTCCGCTTCTATAACAGCCAAAACTCCACGGGGTATTATGGCTGTATTTATGGTATCCGCTATCTGTGAAGTGAGCCTCTCCTGCAGCTGAGGCCTTTTCGCGTACAGGTCCACAAGCCTGGCAAGTTTACTCAGGCCCATCAGCCTGTCTTTTTCAGGTATATACGCTATATGCGCCTTCCCGTGGAAAGGAAGCAGATGGTGCTCACATACCGAATAAAAAGGTATATCCTTAAGCATTACCATTTCGTCATGCTCTTCTTCGGTAAATACCTTTATTACCTCCGCCGGCTCCTTTCCTATACCGGAAAAAATTTCTTCGTACATCGAAGCGACCCGGCCGGGTGTACCTTTTAGGCCTTCCCTTGACGGGTCCTCTCCTATACTTTCAAGTATCATTATAACCGCTTTTTTTATTTTTTCCCTGTCCATAATTTATGCCTGTTTTTTCTTCGCTGTTTTTTTCTTTTTAACACCGCTTTTTTTGCCTCTGCTTAATTTGTTAAACATTTTCTCAAAAGCATTGCCTTCTATCACTTCCTTTTTAAGAAGCTCCTGCGTTATCTTATCCAGCATTTTTTTGTCCCTTTTTAATATTTCCCGCGCTTTTTTATGCGCGTTATCGACCATATTTTTCACTTCCCTGTCGATCAGCCGGGCCGTTTCCTCGGAATAATCCTTTTCCTGCATAAAATCCTTGCCGAGAAATACCTCGTGGTTTGTTTTTCCGTAACTCAGTGTCCCCAGGTTATCCGACATTCCGTAAACACATACCATATCACGGGCAATCTTCGTGCCCCGCTCTATGTCATTGCTCGCGCCGGATGATATGCGGCCGGAGGAAATTTCCTCGGCCGTCCTCCCGCCCAGAAGTATTACTATCTCATTGAACATCTCCTGTTTTGTTTTTAAAAACCTGTCCTCGGTCGGCAGCTGCAGCGTATACCCGAGCGCGCCGTGCCCCCGCGGTATTACCGATATTTTATGTACGGGATGCGTGCCCGGAAGAGATTTTGCTACAATGGCGTGGCCCGCCTCGTGAAAGGCGATCGTCCGCCTTTCATCCTCGTTCATAACCCTTGATTTTCTCTGCGGCCCGGCCATAACCCTGTCGATGGATTCCTCCAAATCTTCCATACTGACAGTTTTTTTGTTTCTCCGCGCGGCGAGCAGCGCCGCCTCGTTTACAAGGTTCGCGAGGTCCGCGCCGGAAAAACCCGGGGTGCGCCTTGCTATTATTTTCAGGTCAACGTCCTTATCCATGTTGACGCTTTTTGTGTGGACCTTTAATATTCCCGCGCGGCCGTTTATATCCGGGCTGTCGACCACAATGCGCCTGTCGAACCTTCCCGGCCTTAAGAGCGCCGGGTCAAGGACGTCCGGCCTGTTTGTCGCGGCGATTATAATAACCCCGGAGTTTATTTCAAAGCCGTCCATTTCCACGAGAAGGGCGTTCAGGGTCTGCTCCCTTTCGTCATGGCCCCCGCCGAGCCCGGCTCCCCTGTACCTTCCCACCGCGTCTATCTCGTCTATAAAAACTATACACGGAGCGTTTTTCTTCCCCTGCTCAAAAAGGTCCCTTACCCTTGACGCGCCGACGCCGACAAACATTTCGACAAAATCAGAGCCTGATATCGAATAAAAAGGCACGCCTGCCTCGCCCGCGACAGCACGCGCGAGAAGGGTTTTTCCCGATCCCGGAGGCCCCAGCAAAAGCACGCCCTTGGGAATTTTTCCGCCTATTTTCTGGAACTTTTTCGGTTCTTTTAAAAAATCAATTACCTCCTCCAGTTCTTCTTTTGCCTCATCTATGCCTGCTACATCCCTGAATGTGACCTTACCCCCGACCTGGGCAAGCTTTGCCTTTGACTTGCCGAAAGACATTGCCCCGCCGGCTCCTCCCTGCGAGCGGTTGAACATAAACAGCCATACAAAAATTAAAAGCAAAAACGGCGCCCAGTAAATAAGAAACGTCCCGAAAAAACGGCTTATGGGCGAGCCCGGCATTTTTGCCGTGATTTTTACGTTGTTTTTGTGAAGGACCTTAAAAAACATCTCGTCATCGGGCGGAGTCTTTGTTTCAAACTTCGTGTCATCCGTTTTCTTTCCCTCTACGGTATTTAGGCCCTCTTCTTTTTTGTAAATGGT
The DNA here is from genome assembly GCA_964534075.1 of uncultured Spirochaetia bacterium. Taxonomy (GTDB): domain Bacteria; phylum Oederibacteriota; class PGYV01; order PGYV01; family CAYTNY01; genus CAZHOD01. The sequence goes on along the minus strand of CAZHOD010000110.1, from coordinate 432 downwards.
TACTTCGGATATTTCGCCTTTTTGCGCGGAATTTAAAAATTCCGAGTAACTTATTTTCACGGGCTCGGCGCCCTGGAAAGCGTTGAAATAATTAAAAAAGAATATAAGGATTAAAAAGGAAAATATCCAGAAAGAAATCGAAAAACTCTTTTTTTTCTTCAATATATGCCTCCTGTAGACATTGCGCAATGCAGGTTTTTATTTTCAAATCATAAAAATACTATATATTTATACTATAAACGCGGGTTAATGTAAAGGGAATTTACCGTAAAGGTACGGCCATGTACCGCGCCACATGCTCAAACAGGCCTGTTGCCCGCGAAAAATCCTCTCACTCTAATCACGAAAATCCTTAAACCTTTTTATATCGTCGTTTTTACCTATTACAAACAAAGCCATATCCGCTCTCAGCACAAAATTCGGTTCGGGAAT
>CAZHOD010000109.1:0-6316 GCA_964534075.1 uncultured Spirochaetia bacterium | reverse complement strand
GTCGCTGTGACCCCGGCGCAGAAATCGGTACCTGCCGCGCCGCCGTTGATAATGTCAAAGCTGTCAATTGTGGAATTTCCTCCGTCCGCTGAATCACCAGCTGCTGTCCAGAGATTGTCGAATTCATTGTATTTGTCACCGTCCTCAAAATCATCCACAGTAAAGCTGCCGGGGAGTTCTGTTGGAGTTGCCGTAGGCCCTGACGGGCCGGACGTGGTATTGTCTTCGCCGCAGCCGGACATAAAAGCAAGAAAAAGGACCGTAAAAACAACCAAAGGGAAAAGATACGTTTTTTTCATAAATCCGCCTCCTTATATTTTTTTTAATATACATTAAAACAGCTAAATTGCAACATATATTTTATCTGTTATTCATCGAATAAACGCACCCGCAGTAGTTCTGGCGGTAAAACCCGTGTTTTTTGCTCAGCTCCACGGACTTTTTGAAACCGTTTTTTTTCTTAAAATTCGACTCGTAATATTTAACGCCGTGGTTTTTAGCGGCTTCGTTTCCGAGCCTGTTTATAAGCGCCGCGTTTTTATGCGGGCTTATGGTCAGGGTAGACGCGAAAATTTCAAGGCCGAGTTTTTTTGTTTTTTCCGCGGTTTTTTCCATTTTTATGCGGAAACATTCGACGCATCTTTTTCCTCCCTCAGGCTCATTTTCAAGGCCCGCGCACGCCCTGTCCCACTCCTCAACTTCGTATGGCACCTCTGTTATGTTTTCTGTTTTTGTTTCAGCGGCCAGCCTTACCATGTCATTGAATCTTTTTTTATATTCCTCAACCGGATGGATGTTGGGGTTATAAAACCAGGTGATGACTTCATATCCTTCTTCGCGCAGGACATTAATGGAGTGCGTGGCGCAGTTGCTGCAGCAGACGTTCAACAGTATTTTTTCCTTCACACCCATCACGCCGCCACCCTCACCCTGTCACACAAAATACAGTGTGACATCCCTCTCCCGTGGAGGGAGAGGGTGATTTGACGATGAACGAATTATAGCTGCAGCAGACGTTCAACAGGACAGCTTGTTTTCCGCGCGTCACGTCACCACCCCCGCCTTATAACACAAAATACAGTGTTACATCCCTCTTCCGTCCCGCCTGCGCCAAAGCTTTGACGGGAAGGCAAGAGAGAGGAAAATTTTACGATAAACAAGTTATAACTGCGGCAGACGTTCAGAAGTATATTTTGTTTTTTCATCATATTTATTCCCGCCTTTTAATTGATTATTCTGAAAAACTTTACCAATAATATTTGGCCGTGTCAAACTTGATTTTCGGCGTTTATCTGCTATACTTAATACAGAGCCCGGGAATTACGCGGGCTATGGGAGAGTCGGTAAGGAACCGGTTAAAGGTTTATAACGCGATTGACTCTCCCATTTTTTATTAATCCCAAAACTCAAAATAAAAAACGGTGCCATAATTTTTTTGAAACTCCAATAAAAAAATACTTGACAAATAAGAATAATTTTTGTATATTTTAAACGCTACCAAGTTGATAGGGTTAGTAGTGATGTGGCTGTGTTGGAAGGGATTTGTGCCCGCCAATGTAAAATTGCCGCCTCCGATAAAGTAGAATAGAAAGTGTGAATAAAAATAGTGCAGGAGTTGATTTATGAAAATTTCTTATAAAGGAGATTATGCCATTAAAGCGCTGCTTTACCTTGCGATTAAACATGATGAAGGAGCAGGCGGTTACAGCCGGCTTGCCGAGATATCAAAAACACAGGATATCCCTGTAAAGTTTTTGGAACAAATTATGCTGATTTTAAAAAATGCCGGGTATGTAAAGAGCCACAGGGGTAAAAACGGCGGGTTTTATATAAGTAAAAATCCCGCGGAAATAAAACTCGGTGAAATTATACGGCTTATAGACGGCCCGGTATCTCCCATAGCCTGCGTCAGTAAAAGCGGTTATAAATACTGTAATTTTGAGGATAAGTTCAATTATCCGTGCGTATTAAAATCAATCTGGGAGGAAGTTGCCCGCGCTACGAGCGGTATAGTGGACAATATTACTTTTAAGGATCTGGCGGAGAAGGAAAGATCCCTCAGGATGAAAAAAACAGGGGCATATGCTTATGAAATATAAGAACGCGGTAATACAGGCGGCTTTGAGGCCTCGCTGCTGCGCAGCCGGGCAAATCAAAAACACGGAGGTTCAAAATGGATGATTATAAATTCGATACATTGTCGCTTCACGCCGGCCATGTACCTGATAAGGAAACGAATTCGAGGGCTGTGCCGATATACCAGACAACTTCATACACATTCAACAATACGGAGCACGCCGCGGGCCTGTTCGCGTTAAAAGAATTCGGAAATATATATACCCGGCTCCAGAATCCAACAACCGATGTGCTTGAAAAGAGAGCGGCAGCGCTGGAAGGAGGGGCTGCCGGGCTCGCGTTTGCCTCGGGCATGGCCGCGATTACGGCCGCGGTGGCCACAATCGCGGGTGAGGGTGATGAAATCGTGTCAGCTTCTACTTTATACGGCGGTACTGTAACACTTTTCGCGCATACCCTGAAAAAACTCGGAATAAAAGTGGTTTTTGTCGACCCTTCTGATCCGGAAAATTTCAAAAGAGCAATAACAAGTAAAACAAAGGCTGTTTTTACCGAGACAATAGGCAATCCCGAACTCAATGTGGCGGACATAGAAGCTGTTTCAAAAACAGCGCATGACGCCGGGCTTCCGCTCATAATAGACAATACCGTACCCACACCGTATTTATGCAGGCCTATTGAGCACGGCGCTGATATAGTGGTACATTCGCTTACCAAGTTTATGGGCGGGCACGGTAATTCAATAGGCGGAATAATAGTTGATTCGGGAAAATTTAACTGGTCAAACGGAAAGTTTCCCGGCCTGACAGAGCCGGACCCTTCGTATCACGGCGTTAAGTTTTACGAAACTTTTAAGGAACTCGCTTACATACTGAAGGCGCGTGTAGGATGGCTCAGGGACACAGGGGCGTGTATTTCGCCCTTTAACGCTTTTCTTATACTTCAGGGAATAGAAACCCTGTCGCTCAGGGTGCGGAAGCACAGCGACAACGCCGCAAAGGTAGCGGGTTTTCTCGCTGAGCATCCGAATATATCATGGGTAAATTATCCTAATTTGCCCGGGTTCAGAGATTATGACGCCGCGAAAAAATACCTGCCAAAAGGCGGGGGCGGGCTCATCGGTTTCGGCATAAAAGGGGACGCTGAAGCCGGGATAAAGTTTATAAACAGCGTAAAACTTTTGTCCCACCTTGCGAATATTGGCGACGCGCGGACACTTGTGATTCATCCGTGGTCCACAACGCACCAGCAGCTTTCAGACGAGGAAAAAAAGGAAGCCGGCGTCACCGAGGATTTTATAAGGCTGTCTGTGGGCATAGAGGACCCGGACGATATAATAAAGGATATCGACAGGGCGCTGTCCAAAGCCTGACAACACCCTTTTTTGCTTAAATTAAGGAGGAAAACGGATGACAATACCAAAAGATTCCGTGGGAATTGTAAAGACGAAGTATTTTACATTCGGGAAACCGCCGAATGAGTTTATACTTGAGTCGGGAAAAAAGCTCGGCCCGGTTACCATAGCTTATGAAACCTACGGAGAATTGAATGAGGAAGGTGATAACGCAATACTTATTTTGCACGCGCTGTCCGGCGACGCGCATGTCGCGGGTTACCACAGCGAAAACGACGAGAAGCCCGGGTGGTGGGACATTATGGTCGGCCCGGGCAAGGCGCTGGATACAAATAAGTATTTTGTAATATGCTCAAATGTGCTTGGAGGATGCTCCGGCTCGACCGGCCCGGCGTCGATAAATCCCGCGACCGGAAAACCTTACGGGCTTTCGTTCCCGGTCGTTACAATCGGGGACATGGTAAGGGCGCAAAAAGAGCTTATAACACACCTGGGAGTAAAAAAACTCGTGGCCGTGATAGGCGGTTCCATGGGCGGGATGCAGGCAATCGACTGGACATTAAGGTACCCCGGTATACCGGAGTCAGCCGTGGTTATAGCCTCGTGCGCGGCCCAGTCAGCGCAGGAGATAGCGCTCGACGCTGTGGGCCGCAACGCCATAACTACTGACTGCGAATGGGAAAACGGGGAATATTATGGAAAAAACAGGCAGCTTAAGGGGCTCGCGGTGGCGCGTATGATAGGGCACATAACCTACTTAAGCGAGGAGGGAATGGATAAAAAATTCGGGAGAAAACTGCAGGAAGGCGGAGGTTTCACATACAGGATAAAAGAAAAAACCGGTGTTGAAAAGCAGGGAAAGGCGGACCCTTTTGAAATTAAGTTCGACAGGGAGTTCGCGGTAGAAAGCTACCTCGCGCATCAGGGAAAAAAATTTATAGACAGATTTGACGCGAACTCCTACCTTTATATAACAAAGGCAATGGATTATTTCAACGCCGCGAAGCAGTACGGAAACGGCTCGCTGGAGGCTGCTTTTGAAAAATCCGAGGCGGAGTACCTGCTTATTTCCTTTTCATCGGACTGGCTGTACTCTTCTGCCCAGTCAAAAGAGATAGTGGAGGCGCTGCGCGTTAATGACATAGATGTTTCTTATCTTGAAGTGCAGTCAAGGCACGGGCACGACGCTTTTTTGCTGGAAAAAAAGACAATCGAGGAAAACAGGATACTATCACAGGCAATAAAAAATTTTATTTCTCATATTGAACCGTAAAATACCGGTAAAGGCCGGGCGGAGGTTATTGAAATGACGGAAAAAGAATACATGAAAAGGGTTTATAAAGAGATACTCGGCCTGGTGGAAAAGAGCGCCAGGGTTATGGACGTGGGCTGCGGCACGGGCGATTTGCTCGTGCTTTTATGGGAAAAAAACAGGGCGTACGGTACGGGTATAGATATAAATACCAACGCGGTGCTGGAGTGCATAAAAAAAGGTGTTTCCGTTGTGCAGGAGGACATCGACGAAGGGCTGGATAAATACAAGGATAACTCCTATGACTGTGTTGTGCTTTCAGAGACTCTGCAAACGGTAAAGAGGCCTGATTACGTACTTGAGCAGATAGTCAGAATAGGAAAAAGGGCGATTGTTACGTTTCCCAATTTCGCGAATATAAAGGTGCGCCTGTCGTTTTTATTCGGTGGAAAAATGCCCAAGACCGCGCCTCTGCCCTATGAGTGGTATGACACTCCCAATATTCACCTTCTGACAATATCGGATTTCAGGGATTTTTGCGCCGCGCGCGGCATAAAAATAATAAGGGAAGTTTATTTTTCGGGCAAGGGCAGGAAAAAATCAATGTGTTCCTTTTTAAAAAACCTTACGGCAGAGGAAGCGCTTTTTGTAATAAACAAGGAGGCCTGAAAATGGGAAGCAAGGGAATACTGGATATAATCGGAAACACACCGCTTGTAAAGGTAAAAGGATTCTCAAAAAACGCTGATATATACGTAAAGCTGGAAACGAGCAACCCGATGTCCAGCGTTAAAGACAGGATAGCCCTGGCAATGGTCGCGGACGCGGAAAAAAAGGGGGAAATAGCGCCCGGCAGCCTGCTCGTGGAACCCACTTCCGGTAATACCGGGATAGGCCTGGCTTTTGTAGCTGCAGTAAAAAAATACAGGCTTATACTCACCATGCCCGATACGATGAGCGTCGAAAGAAGAAAACTTTTAAAGATGCTGGGGGCGGAGGTTATTTTAACCGGCGGGGAAAAAGGCATGAAGGGCGCTGTGGAACAGGCCGAAAAAACGGCAAAAAAAGAAAAAGGGTATGTACTCAGGCAGTTCAGCAACCCCGCGAATACAAAAATCCATTATGAAACAACAGGGCCGGAAATATGGAAAGATATGGAGGAAAAAGTTGATTGTTTTATCGCCGGCGTGGGTACGGGTGGTACAATAAGCGGCGCGGGCAGGTTCTTAAAGGAGAAAAACCCGGGTGTGAAAATTGTCGCGGTCGAGCCGGCGGAATCCCCGGTGCTTTCCGGAGGAAAGCCCGGCCCGCATAAAATACAGGGCATAGGCGCGGGTTTTGTGCCGGAAATACTGGAAAGAGAAATTATAGACAGCGTGACAACCGTAAAGGAAAAAGACGCGTTAAGCGCGTCGCGGCGGCTCGCCGCAAAAGAAGGAATTTTGTGCGGAATCTCTTCGGGAGCAAATGTTTACGCGGCAATGAAAGAGGCGGAAAAAGAAGAAAATAAGGGCAAGAATATAGCCACGATTATATGCGATACCGGAGAGAGGTATATTTCGACCCGGTTGTTTGAGGAATGAATAACAAGGCATGAGGAATAACAAACAAGCGACAGAAAATGTCCTTTTTAT
>CAZHOD010000108.1:0-6332 GCA_964534075.1 uncultured Spirochaetia bacterium | reverse complement strand
GGATGAAGCCTGAAAGGCGTAGGGGGAAGCTTTAGCGAAGGTTGATAGCGCAGGTTGATGGCTGCGTGCCTTTAACTACCGCAACCTGAAAGGTTGCGCCTACAAAGACCGAAATGCGCCACCATAACTGAGGCGTTACAGAAATATGTCCTTAAAAATATAAACCCCGGGCTTTAAAGGCAACGCGTTTAATTTTCGTTTATTCATTTTAACCCTTGAATAAGCTTAATATACCTTGTCGCTCTTCCCTGGCCGGTCTTTTCTATTAATTTCAGCTCAACCAGCCTGCTAAGTATCTGCTTTGCGGTGGGCCTGGCGCACTTTAACGCGTTTACAACATTCATAACCGACACTTCATCACTTTTTTTAAATAAATCCATTGTTCTCAGCTGATTCTTTGACAGTATTTTATCAACAGGCTCCTTTTCAAATACCTGTTTTACATTTTCTGCCTGTTTAAGAAGTATCCCGAAAAAATACTCTGTCCAGGGGGATATATCATTGGCTTTTTCTTTTATTCTTTCCTGGCTTTTCCTTAGCGCTGTATAGTATTGCGCTTTGGTATCTTCAATCAGTTTTTCATGAGATTCATACATGGTATATTTATACCCCTTCTGTAGAAGCAAAAGATTTGTTAATGCCCTGCTTAATCTGCCGTTTCCGTCCTTAAACGGATGAATTGAAAGAAATTCCAGCACAAAATTAGCCGTAACCAGCAGCGGATGGTTGGTAGGGGGCAGACACCGGACTGGAAGTTTGGAGGCTTAGAGGGTTGGATGGTTGGCAGGGGGCAGACACCGTGCTGCCCCGCATTGGAAGGCGGATACGCTTTCGCCAGGGCTTCCACCTTCGCTCTTTCCGCCTGCGTCAAGACTTCGGCGGGCAAGTCAGCGCACAAGCAAGCCGGGTGCCTTGTCCCTGCAATGATTTCGAAGACCGTTCCGTCGGCCTCCTCCAACAGAACGAAATAAGCACATCCCCTGTAGGGAACGGTTTGAAACCGTTCCCTACAAAGACAAATAAAAACAACTCGAAATATCAGTTGACATCTTTATGGTTTAAAGTATAATGTATATAAATTATATACGCTTGTATATAATTTATATACTATTGGAGGCGTGCCATGTTGGAACCACTTTTGGGCAATAAAGTTATAGAAAAAATACTGTTTTACCTTATGACTTATGAAAACGGGTACATCAGAGGTATCGCTAAGACTTTTAAAATTCCGGTGAGAGGAGTGACTCAACAGTTAAACCGTTTGGAAGATGGGGGAGTTATTGTCAGTCAGAAAAAGGGCACAATACGCCTCTATACTTTTAATCCTCGCTATCCATTTTTACCAGAGCTGAAACGCTTGCTTCAAAAGGCCATAGATGTTTTACCTGAATCTGATATAGAAAGCTATTACAGGCAGCGCACCAGGCCAAGAAGAAAAGGCAAACCATGAAGATCAATTGGAAAAAAATCAGCATTACAAAGCTGGCATTACATGTCAGTGCTGAATTGAAAAAGAACAATATAGACGCGGTTCTGGTAGGCGGGGCCTGCGTATCTATCTATACAAACAACAGGTATTCTTCCCTTGATTTAGATTTTGTTTCCGGTTTTTCATTAAAGAAATTAAATCCTGTTATGAAAAAACTGGGGTTCAGACAAAATGGCAGGTATTTTGAACGTCCGGATTGCCCGTTAGTAGTTGAATTTCCGCCCCCACCGGTGTCAATAGGAAATGAAATTCCAATAAAAAAATTTAAAAAAATTAAGACATTGACATTATTTACACCGACCGATTGTGTCAAGGACAGGCTTGCGGCTTTTTACCATTGGAACGATCCTCAATCCTTGCAGCAAGCGCTTATGGTAGCAAAAGCACAGCCAATTGATTTAATAAATATAGCAGGCTGGTCTGTAAAAGAAGGCTCTGCGGAAAAATTTAAAAGGTTTAAGTCTTTATTGAATAAATCCTAATTTTATAATTATATATAATTTTCAAGATTTATTTTTTTAAACAATAAAGTACTCCTGCTGTACATCCCCCAATGAAGTCCCGTTGTAAGCTTGCTTTCTTTACGGGACGGAACGAATTTCGCAAATTGAATAATACGGAACATGTCGCAGGGGGCAGACACCGGATTGGAAGTTTGGAGGCTTAGAGGGTTGGATGGTTGGCAGGGGGCGGACACCGGACTGGAAGTTTGGAGGCTTAGAGGGTTGGATGGTTGGTAGGGGGCGGACACGGTGTTGCCCCGAACCTGCCAAGGTCACTGCCCGGTACCGGATTTTATAGCGGCTTATAATATACGAAGTAACTTCTCGCCATATGGCTTCCATACTTTTTCAAAATATTCTGCTGTTTGCTTGCTTCTTAAACCCGTTTTTACGTTCAGTGTCTATATTGGCACTTCGGGGCCTGATACCTTTCTTTCTTCTTTTTTCTAATCTGTAATTTTGCATTTATAATGCATAATTACAGATTGACAGGCGTTGATACTTTTGCTATACTGCGATTATGAAAACATATATAAAAAGATCCCTTGAGAAACGTATAAAAGAGTATGTCAAAAACTTTCCGGCAGTTTCCCTTACCGGCCCGAGGCAATCCGGGAAAACAACATGCCTTAAGCAGATACTGGGAAATGAATACGGTTACATATCACTCGACAACATGAAAACAAGGGAGCTTGCGGAAAAAGATCCTGAGTTATTCGTTAAAAACCTGCCTTCAAAAGCCATAATTGACGAGCTCCAGTATGCGCCCGGTGTTATGCCTTACCTGAAAATAGAGATAGATAATGACCGGGACAAACGCGGCAGGTATGTATTGACTGGATCCCAGAATTTCCTGCTTATGAAAAATTTCACGGAAACACTTGCAGGAAGGATCGGCATACTCCGAATGTACCCTCTCTCCGCGGATGAAATAGCGGATTATAAAAACTTTAAAACTACTAAAGCACTTTATGAATATTCAGCATTATCAGGCACATATCCTGAAATAGCGGCAAAAGGAGGGATTTTAAAGGATGCCTGGTATGAAAGCTACGTTTCTACCTACCTTGAGCGGGATGTGAGGAATTTATACGACATCGGCAGCCTTATGGCATTTGAAAAACTCATCAGCATACTGGCAGCAAGGCCGGGCCAGCTTATCAACATGAATTCAATGGCATCGGATTTAAGCGTTTCGACAAATACGGTCAAAAAATGGCTGTCAATACTTGCCGCGAGCGGAATCATTTTTATCCTGCCCCCTTATCATGCCAATATCAGGACAAGACTTGTAAAAACGCCGAAAGTATATTTTTACGATACCGGCTTAACCTGCTATTATAACAATATAAAAAACGCTTCCGAATTGTATAAAAATAACCTTTCAGGCGGTATTTTTGAGAATTTCTGCATAGCTGAGGCTGTAAAATACCTGAATAACGCAGGTTCTATGAGGAATTCGTTTTCATTTTTCAGGACAAGCGACGGCACGGAAATAGATTTTCTTGTGGATACAGGGTCAGGATTGAAACTTTATGAGATAAAATCATCCATGCTTGTGCATATGGATGCCGCAAGGAACATAGAGCTGTTTACAGCACATAAAAAAAACATTAAAGTTTCATCCGCGCATATCGTATCGCTCAATGACGGGGATACGGTGCTGACAAAAAATTCACGGCTGACCGGGCTGCAGGGAATGCTGCAGTCTTTGGGTAAATTATAGCCGACGAGACCGGGTATAGAGTTCTGTCCATTTTCGGGACAAACATCTACCGGGACAAATATGAACTTCCCCTTTTTCCTTTCCTATAAGCTTTATCCATAATATACTTGCTGTCATTGAAGGCCCCTGGTACCGGGCCTCCTCTGCCCCCTGCATTGCCAACTCCTTGCTTTTTCCTTGCTATTGTCTTTGTTTCGCTTTGAATTCTTCAACATATACACAAATAAACACTTGTTTCCTAAAGACAGAACACGGAACGCTTTTCGCAAAGACCCTGCCGTAAACCCGAGCGAAGTCCCGTAGATGAAATCTTTACAGGACGAAACGAGTGGTTCATGGCTTCCCCAACGGAACGCTTTTCGCAAAAATATGAAACCCCGTGATGGCAGCCTTGTCCCGTGGCTGCGAAGCAACTTTACGGGAAGGCCATTTTACGCCTCCCAACAAAGTCCCGCAGCAAGAAGCGCTTTACGGGACAGAACGAATTCCGCAAATGCCTCATCTCGAAACGGATTATAGGCCAACTGAGAAATTGGCTTGAACAAAATTGCGGCTGCTGCCGGCCTGTTAAATAAAACCCGGGCTATCCTGCCCTAAACAAGGCCTCTGAAATAATCAAATACCTTTTTAAGTGAAAAAACCTTAATATCTTTCTCCCTGAGCACGGGAAACAACTCTGTTACAACCCTGCGCTCAAGTTCTTTAATCTGTTTTTCTGTCTTGTTTATATTAAGAAAATATTCTTTTCTTTTTCCTTCATGGCCGTCTTCTTTTAATTTTATATCAATTAATTTAATCACTTTTCTGCCGCTGAAATCAAACCCCTTTTTAATATAATAATACAAATCATAAAAATCACGGGGCGCGGGTATATTCCTTGTCGCGGCTGCCCTGAATTTTTCGGCAGCCATTTCTTTCAGTTGCAGGCAAAATACCTTTCCGTTTTTAAGTACGCTTTCACCTGTAAAAGGATCCTTAAATATGTGTTTAATCCCACTGTTAACAGGAGGAAGCACAGGATTTGCCCTTAGTCCTATTTCAATCTTTATCCTGCCCGCCGCTCCCGTAACAATTGAACCGTATTCAAGATAGAATATATACTGTTTACTTTCATTTCTTCCCGGCTCTTCTTTATTAAGTTTCAGCCCCCGTTCTTGTGCGTATTCCTCAATTGAGCTTTTTATTTTCCCCATATGACGGCTTCTTTTTTTCTTATTCATCTTCATATCCGGTAATTTCATTGAAAAATCAATGTCCTCACTGAGCCTGAAATAATCATAATATATTTTGTTAAGACAGGTGCCTCCTTTAAAAATAAGATTCTCATCAAGCCCGCCATTAATATCATTTAACAGAAGGGTCAAATAGTAATCCTTTTCAACCAGGTCCTGCCTGAAGCCTGTTTCTGATGACGCGGCTTCTATAAGCTTTTTAAACCTGTCTTTATCCATTTAAAATAACCCGCCATGTTTTATCAGTTTTTCCTTCCCTGCTCTTATTAAACGGATTTAAAGGTATATAACTGCTGTTTTTCTTTATAGTTTTGTTAAGCTTATCGAGCAAGCTCTTTTTTATGCCTGCTTTTTCCATAATGTATCCCGCCCTTTTTCTTACGGCAGCCTCGGGATACCGGGACAGATAACTTATAAACTTTTTAACATCAATCCTGTCAAGGCTTCCCGCAACGACCTTCCGCATTTCCTCAAATGATGCCGCGGGTTTGTATATATAATCCAGCAGGGTCCGCTCTTTATCGCTGATATATACAGTTTCTCCTGAAATACTAATTTTTTTTATGCCATAGAACCTGTTTTTCTTAATTTTGACGGCCTCGTACCTCACTGCGCCGATTTTCTTTTTACACGACACGCCTGTATTCAGCACATATATTACCTGCGGCAGTTGGTCTGTAAAACCCCAGTAATTATACATTGTATAATATCCTATATAATATCTTCTGTCTCCCATCCAGTATTTTACAACTATAAACTCATTCGGCGCCCATTTACCGCCGGGCACGTCAAACGGAACAATGAAATATTTGCCGTTTTCAATCCTTAGCAGCCTGCCTTTTTTCCCGAGCCGCGAAAGGGAGTTTTTCGCCTTTGTCCTGTTTTTATACGCCTCAGCAGCGTATTCAAGGGTTATAATTTTTTTACCCTCATAACCGGACCTGGAAAGAAGGTACAGCTCATCCTGTGATATTCCTCTGTAATAAACCACGTTTTTTTTCATTGTTTTTAATTCCTACTTTTCTTAGCTATTGATTTTTTTAATAACTAAAAACAATATACATAATTTATATAAATATGTCAAGTTTTTTATTCCTATGTCCGGAAAATTATATCGGAAATGCTTATAATCAGGCGGGGCGCGATGGATATCAACGGGGTTGCTTTATACACAATTATATCTCCGTTCTTTCCGAGAAACACATGAAACGCGTCAAATTTCATCTTTTTAACCAGTAATTTCAGGATTTTGCCGCTTAAAGTAATCCTGTTTTTTGAATCCGGTGGTTTGGAATCCAATGATGTGAAATCCTCTTTAAATGTCATTATAGGAATGCCCCGGAAATTATTAATCAAATATCGAATTTATACCCTTTTTTCTT
>CAZHOD010000107.1:0-6415 GCA_964534075.1 uncultured Spirochaetia bacterium | reverse complement strand
TGTTAAGGCCGTCGTAATCGACAAAAAAAAAGAATTTGTCAGGGGCTATGTTTTTCCAATGATAAAATCAGGCGCGGTTTATGAAGGCAAATACCTTATGGGAACTTCGATTGCCAGGCCCGTGATAGCAAAGGCGCAGGCCGAAACGGCCCTGGCAGAAGGGGCTGACGCTCTTGTCCATGGCGCCACGGGAAAAGGCAATGACCAGGTGAGGTTTGAACTGGTTTACAAGGCGCTGGCGCCGGGCATCAGGATTATAGCCCCGTGGCGGGAGTGGGACATAAAGTCGCGCTCACAGGCAGTAGCATACGCGAAAAAACACGGAATACCCGTGCCTGTTACAAAGAAAAAACCTTATTCAGAGGACGATAACCTTTTTCATATTTCCCATGAAGGCGGTATACTCGAGGACCCGGCAAATGAAGCGCCGGATAATATATTTTCAAAAATGTCCCCGCCCGCAAAAGCAGCCGCGAAACCGGAGTATATAACCATCGGGTTCAAAAAAGGGATCCCTGCGGCAGTCGACGGGAAAAAGCTCGCGCCTGTAAAACTTATAGAGAAGCTGAACAGAACAGCGGCAAAACACGGAATTGGTTTCGCGGATATAGTGGAGAACCGCCTCGTGGGAATAAAGTCCCGGGGCACGTATGAAACCCCCGGCGGAACCCTTCTTTTTACCGCTCACAGGGAACTTGAGGAGCTTACCCTGGACAGAGAAACCTCGCATTTCAAACAAATGCTCGCGCTTAAATTCGCCGAGCTTACATATAACGGTATGTGGTTCTCGCCGCTCAGGGAAGCGCTTTCCGCGTTTGTCGATAAAACACAGGAAACAGTTACCGGTACGGTAAAGCTGAAACTTTACAGGGGCAATATAATTCCGGTTTCAAAAAAGTCACCAAACTCGCTTTACAGCGGGGAGCTCGCTACTTTTGAGGAGGACGAGGTATATTCACAAAAAGATGCCGAAGGTTTCATAAACCTTTACGGACTGCAGGTTAAGATGTATAATAAGGTAAATAAAAAAAGGAATAAAAAAAATTAACCGGGCAGGCGCCGGCCGGCAGGGGGAACTTTCCTTAACAAGGAGAAAAATATGAAAAAAACCTGGAGTGGAAGGTTTAAAAAAAGGCTTAATAAAGCGGCGGATGAATTCAACTCTTCATCCGGTTTTGACAGCCGCCTGTTAAAATATGATATTTTATCCGGCGCGGCTCATGTAGGGGCTTTGAGAAAGGCGCGTGTTATTACGGCAAAAGAAGCGGCGAAGATGAAGGGAGGGCTTTCGAACCTTTTAAAAAAATATAAAAAAATAAATATCGCGGAGTATGAGGACGTCCATTCGGCCGTAGAGATGGAACTTGTGAAATTAATAGGAAAAACCGGGGCAAAACTGCATACAGGAAGAAGCAGGAACGACCTTGTCGCGACGGATACCCGGCTTTACCTCAGGGATGAAATAAAAGAAATAAAAAAACTCCTGAAAAATCTTTTGAAATCAATTCTTTCCCGCGCGGAAACGGCGAAAGCCGCTTATATGCCGGGTTATACACACCTGCAGCAGGCCCAGGTGATGACGGCCGCTTACTGGATGATGGGTTATTTCAGTATGTTTAAAAGAGACCTGGAATTGCTGAAAACAGCCGGGTCCCGCGCGGATGTGATGCCTCTTGGTTCGGGCGCGTTCGCCGGGGCAAATTATCCCCTGGACAGAAAATACATGGCAAAGAAACTTAAGTTCAAAAAAGTTTCTGAAAACGGCCTTGACGCTGTTTCTGACAGGGATTTTGTGCTGGACTTCCTTTATTTCTGCTCGGTCACGGCTTCGCACCTTTCAAGGGTGGCGGAGGAATTTATTATTTATAATTCGGCGGAATTTTCTTTTGTTGAGATAGATGATTCTTTCGCCACGGGAAGCAGCATAATGCCGCAGAAAAAAAATCCGGACATACCGGAGCTTATGAGAGGCAAGACAGGGAAGTTTTACGGGTATTTGATGTCGGGGCTCACTATGATGAAATCTCTTCCTGTTTCATACAACAAGGATTTGCAGGAGGACAAACCGCTTCTTTTCGGGGCCGTGGATGAGTTAAAGCCTGTTTTAAACATAGCGTCTGAATTTATAAAAAATATAAAATTCAACAAAAAAAAGATGCTGGAAAAAGCCGGCTCTTTTTTTATGTTTTCGGTCGACATAGCCGATTACCTTGTGGGAAAAGGCTTGCCTTTCAGAGAAGCGCATTCCGTAACGGGAAGGCTCGTGGCTTACTGTGAAAGCAATAAAAAAAAGATAAATAGCCTTGAGGAAAATGAACTGAAAAAAATATCCCCCCGCCTGAGCAGGGATGTTATTTTCCGGCTTAACCCGGAAAAATCCGTAAATATGAAAAAGACAGAGGGCTCGACTTCGCCCCGGCAGGTCGAAAAGCAGATAAAAGCAGGGAGGGCTTTTCTGCGAAATGAAAGCTGAACACCACGCCGCGGTGGCTGTGCCCGTAACCCTTGGAATATGGTATATGACCGGGTCTTTGTTTTATGCGGGCCTTTCTCTTTTTCTGGGTGTTTTCGTGGACACGGACCACGTGTTTGACTATATCAGGGAAGAGAAAAAGTTTGACTTCAAAAATATGTTCACAAAATCATACAAAGGCGATTTCAAAAAACTCTATGTTTTTTTTCACTGCTACGAGTATATAGCCGCGGCCTGGGTTTACGCCTGGCTTTCGGGAAACCCGCAATTCGCCGCGGTGTTTACAATAGCGTACCTTTCCCACATGATACCGGACCAGCTGGCGAATAATGTCAGGCCGTCCGGGTATTTTTTTACTTACAGGGCCATGGTCAATTTTGAAATGGACAGGGTTTTTTATTCGCCTGAATACAGGCTGAAAAAAATAAATAAAAAGGAGGATTGAGAAAATGGGAGGAATACTTATTCTGGCTGCCGCTCTGACGGCTTTTATAACAGCTTATTTTACTTACGGCCGCCGTATAAGCAAAAAACTCCGGATAAACAAAACAAATAAAACTCCGGCCCATACAAAAGGCGACGGTGTTGATTATGTCCCTGCCAAAAGATATATACTTTTGGGGCATCATTTCGCGTCTATAGCCGGCGTTGGGCCTATTGTAGGCCCTATAGTCGCCGCGCAGTTCGGCTGGCTGCCCGTTATAGTATGGATAATACTGGGGAATATATTTATGGGGGCGGTTCATGATTTTACTTCCCTTGTGGCGTCCATAAGGCACAGGGGTAAATCAATAGGAAGTGTCGTGGAAAATTACCTGGGCGTTTCGGGAAAAAAGGTTTTCCTTGTATTCACCTGGTTCACCCTCGTTCTTGTTATAGCGGTTTTTGCCATAGTGATAGCGAACACCCTCGTGAATACGCCGGAAGCCGGCACCTCTTCGGGCCTGTTTATAGCGCTCGCCCTTATATTCGGGTATTTTTTGTATGTTAAAAAGGCGCCTATAGCCCCGGTTACAATCGCGGGCGCAGCCCTGCTTTTGCCGGCTATATTAGCGGGGATTAAATGGCCCCTGGTTTTTGATTATAATACCTGGATAATTATTTTAATTATTTATGTTTTTATAGCGTCGGTCACGCCTGTATGGGCGCTTCTGCAGCCCCGGGATTACCTTAATTCATTCCTGTTATACCTGATACTGGGCATTGGTATATTTGGGATTATTTTTTACAGGCCGGAAATCCGGGTGCCGGCTTTTACGGGTTTTTATATTAAAGAGCTGGGCTGGATTTTCCCGGTGCTTTTTGTCACCGTGGCGTGCGGAGCGATTTCCGGGTTTCATTCGATAGTGGCTTCGGGCACATCGTCCAAACAGCTCGATACCGAAGGAGACGCGCAGTTTATAGGGTACGGCGGCATGCTGCTGGAAGGGGTGCTTGCCACTATAGCTCTCATTACGGCGATAATGCTGACGCAGTCCGATTACTCATCGATAGCGGCGCCGGGAGCGATATTCGCCTCAGGATTCGGAGCGCTGGGTTCAAAACTCGGGATACCCGCGTCAGCCGGAAAAACGTTCGCGGCGCTTGCCATAAGCGCGTTCGCGCTTACTACGCTGGATACGGCGGCCAGGCTCGGAAGATACACAATGCAGGAATTTTTTGAGGGGTCCGCGGGCGCGGGAAGGTATTTTACAAACAGGCACGTGGCAACTCTGGTTACGATAGCAGCGGCCGCGGTACTTGTAATAAACAAGGGCGGCACAATGGCAATATGGCCCCTTTTTGGATCGGCAAACCAGATGCTGGCGTCACTGGCCCTGCTTACGGTTACCGCTTACCTCGCGCATAAATCAATTTCCAATACATTCGTGAAAATCCCCATGGTAATAATGTTTATAATAACCGTCTCGGCGATGGGTTCGCTGGTTTACCAGAACATGCTGGCAGAAAAATATCTGCTGGTTTTTGTGGCCGTTATTTTATTTATTACGGCAGTTTATATTGTCGCGAAAACCTTCACCACAGGGAAGGCCGAAAAAACATAAAAAAGGAGTTTATATGAATGTATTTTACAGGATAGTAATTCTTTTGTTTCTGAACGGTTTTACAGCGCTCGCCGCGCAGGTAGTAATGTTCAGGGAGGCTTATTCAACGGTTTTGCCGGCGGGAATAATGCTCCCGCTTGTAATCGCCGCGTGGGCGGCTTCGGCAGGTTTTTCCGCGGGTTTTATATTTAAAAGGTATTTTGAGAAAAAAAGCAATACTTTTTTTATTTACTTAACGGCTTTTTCGCCGATTGCGGCGGTTTTTTCTGCCGTAGGCGGAGCCGCTTTTTTGAAGTTTTCCGGGGGTTTCGCGGCTCCGGTGAAATTGTTTTTTCCTTTTGTTGCCTGCTTTCCGGCGGCCGCGGCGCTTGCCATCGGGTATTGCGCGGCCGTGGAAATTCTGAAAAAGTCAACAGGAGAGGAGCAGCTTAAGTTTCCGCTTATTATAGAAGCGTCGGGCGCCATGGTGGCGGGAATGTTCCTTACGTTTTTTACCGTGGCAAAAACCCACGGTTTTCATTTTATATACTGGGCAGGAATCATAAATTTGGGGTTTATATATATTTTTTTCAGGGAGAAAACCAGGCAGGGAAAAATAATACTCGGAGCGCTTATAGCGGCTCTTGTGGTTTACCTTGCACCTCTTGTGGGAGGCGGCCTGGACGGCATAACCAAAGCAGGGCTGGAAAGAGGTTTCGACAAAAAGCAAGTTATTTACGCCGCTGAAAGCCCGAGCGGTAAAATAGTTATAGAAAAAACAAAAAAGAGGCATAATGTCTTTTTTAACGGCGCCAGGTTATACACGAGGCCGTGGGAAAACGCGGGCCTGCTGGCGCGTGCGGCCGCGTCAATCCGCGGGGAAGATAAAAATGTACTTGTTATTAACGGGGGGTACGCGGGGATAGTGGAAGAACTTCAAAAGCAGAAGAATATAGGCAAAATAACAAGTATCGAGCAGGATGAGAACCTGGGAAGGGCTATGAGCGATTATTTCGGAAACAAAATTAAAAACAGGAAAAATTTATTTTTCGTTCACGGGGACCCGGTATATTATTTTATGACTCTGCCGGAAAAAGAAAAGTTCGACGCCGTTATAATAGGCGGGGCAGCGCGCAAAAATATGTTTTCTCTGAGGCCCTATTCCCTGGAATTTTTAAGGATTTTGAAGAAAAACATCAAAGACAGCGGTGCTTTGCTGTTCGGCTCCGGCGGAAGCGCGCCGGCAGGAGCGAAACAAAGTATTATTAATACCGCGGGTGAAGTTTTCGGCAGCGTGAGAAAAATTAAGGGCGGGGAAAAAATTTTCGCCGCCTGCATGCCGGGGTTTGACGGCGCTTCTTTTTTCGGGCAGGAGGTAAAGCTGAAAGATGAAAAGATAAACAGGCTTCTCGCCCCCGCGGCATACATGGAGGCTATGAAGCCGCTTTTTACCGGAAAAGGCGGGGCAGGCGGTATGCTCGCGGTCATCCTGCCGCTGCTTTTGGCGGCGTTGTTTTTTACTTCACCCGCTTACAGGGGTAAAGGGGCTGCTTACGCCGCGATGTCGGTGTTTTCTTTTACCTCGGTTTCACTGGCGCTTGCCCTTATTTTTTCCTTTAATTATATTTACGGGTACCTTTATTCCTACGCGGGAATGCTGCTCGCCTATTTTTCGCTCGGCATAGTCGCGGGCGGGTTCCTTGCGCTGCTTTTCGGGGAAAAGGTAAATTTTGGGGCCCTTTTTCCGGCTGCTTCGCTTTTAAACGCGGTTGTGCTTATTTTATTTCTGCGGTTTAACAGCCTTGACTCGCCGCTTAACCCGAACCTGATAATGTTTTTAACCATACTGGCGGGAATTCCCGCGGGCGTGTGCTTTAATCTTATGGCGGGAAAAACCGGTTTGCCCGCTCTTTACGGC
>CAZHOD010000106.1:3522-6468 GCA_964534075.1 uncultured Spirochaetia bacterium | reverse complement strand
CCCCAAACCCACGTTTACGCCCACGCCCGAGCCGAACTTTTTCGAAAAGATACTCAAAAAATTTAAAAAGCCTGAAAAAGAGAAAAAAGGCAAAGGCGCGGCGTGGTAGCACGCTGATTAGGGTAAAGACAATTCTAAATTTCATATTTCAGATTCCGGATAAAACAATTCCAAAATACATATTCCAAATTTCAAATGAAACATTTGTTTTCTGTAGGGAACAGGCATGCCTGTTCCCTACACCGGCTGACAGGTGCCTGTTCCCTGCAAAGACAGGAATAATTGTTTGCAGGGCCTCCTTCGGGGAAATCGACGGACGTTAACGGTTTGTAACCGTTTTTGTGTTTGTTTTAATAGTATTTGTCTGTCATTGCCCCGGCGCGCCCTTCCTGCAAGAATAGAACGGCCGGCTGCCCGCGTTGTGGCCTGCAGGAAGTATTTGTAGCCGCAGGCTTTATGCCTGAGAGGTTTTTGTTTTGCAGAGGCGCCGGCATGTAAAATTTACGGATTAATTACGCTTGCAAACCATACCTTCACCCAATATAATTATAATATATGAAAACACGTAAAATTATACATATTGACATGGACGCTTTTTACGCGTCTGTGGAACAAAAAGACGAGCCGTCTTTAAAGGGTAAACCCGTAATTGTGGGAGCGCGGCCCGAAGAGCGCGGCGTGGTAGCGGCCTGCTCATACGAGGCCCGGAAGTTCGGCGTTCATTCCGCTATGTCCACAGCAAAGGCCCTGCGGTTGTGCCCGGACGCGGTTATAATAAAACCGAGGTTCGACAGGTACAGGTATATATCGGGGCAGATTCATGAAATATTCCGGGAATACACGGATGCAGTAGAGCCGCTTTCACTCGATGAGGCATACCTGGATGTAACAAAAAACAAAAAGGGCATGGAATCAGCGTCAATCATAGCCAATGAAATCAGGAAAAAAATATCGGATAAAACCGGCCTGAGTTCGTCAGCGGGTGTGTCCTATAACAAGTTTTTGGCGAAGGTCGCGTCTGATTATAAAAAGCCCGGTGGTACGACCGTGGTAACGCCGGGTATGGCGGCAAATTTTATAGAAAAGCTTCCGGTAAGGAAATTTCACGGAATAGGAAAAGTAACCGAAAGAAAAATGCGCGCGCTCGGGATCAAAACCGGCGCGGGCCTTAAAAAGGCCCCCGCGGAAAAACTGGAAAAAGAATTCGGAAAAGCCGGCGTGTGTTTTCATAAACTCGCGTTTGGCATCGACGGGTCCCCTGTCCTCCCCGAATGGAAAAGGAAATCATACGGCAAAGAAGAAACATTTGCCGAGGACATAACGGACCCTGAAAGAATACATGATATACTCGAAAAGATTGCTTTTGCAACAGAGGAAGGCCTTAAAAAACTGTGTTTAAAGGGGCGGACCGTTACTTTAAAAGTCAAATACCATGATTTCACGCAAATAACAAGGTCATGCAGCCCCGGCGGGTTTGTTGAAGACGCGGATATCATTATGGATGTAATAAGAGGGCTTTTGAAAAAGACAATGGCGGGCAAAAAAAGCGTAAGGCTGCTGGGCATAACCGTGTCGGGTTTTGAGGGGGATGAGGATGCTTTTCATTCGGGGCAAAAATCCGGGCAGATGCAAATGCAGTTTAACAGGAGAAAATGATGAAAAAAATATTCTGCGCGGGCAGTTTTGTAATCGATGTTTTTACCGGCCGGATAAATAAACCTGACAGCGGCGGTAAGCCGGCCGGGAATGGTTAAAAAAATCTGTCCGGTTTTTTGAATAAGTGTTAGGCGAGCCTAACACTTTATGTTTTTATGGCGGTAGTTTTCGATAAAATCCCTTGCAAAAAAATTTAAATGTCGGATAATATTATTATGAAAACCAGCGGTGAAATAAAAAAGTATTTAGAAGAGTTTTCCCGAATAAAGGCCGGGACAGAGGCAATTGATAAGCTTGATATTTATCTGCGAGAACTTATTGAATGGAACAAAAAGTTCAATATAACCGCGATAACATCACCCCGGGAAATAATTATAAAGCATTTTATCGATTCTTTATCAGCTGCCGGTTTAAAGGAAATACAAAACAGCAATCCAATAATGGATACAGGATCAGGGGGTGGATTTCCCGGTATACCGCTATCTATTGTGTTTCCGGCAAAAAAATTTGTATTAGTTGAGTCAAATAAAAAAAAGGTATATTTTTTGAGCCACATAAAAAAGATTCTGGAATTGAAAAATATAGAAATAATTAATGAAAGAATTGAGAATTTATCAAGAAACAGGGCATACAGAAATAAAATACCAGTAATAATATCAAGGGCCCTGGCAAATTTCAGTATTTCCCTGGAAATCAATATAGGAGCAATCAAAAAAAATGGTTACTACATATATTATACCGGGGATAAGCAAATTGAAAGAATCCAAAATTTAAAAAAAATATGGAAAGTGTTTGGAGCAGATGTATATAAAAAGGTGCCTTATTCTTTACCAAATGATATGGGCAGGCATTTTTTGATAATTGTTAAAAAGTTGTGGAAAACACCGGACAGATATCCAAGATTATATAAAAACATAAAGAAAAATCCGGTTATTGCTTAATAAAGCATGTGGGTATAAATTGTTCCACGTGGAACAATTTGGTATCCGGTGTTTCAATTCTGATATGGCCAAATTTCAGATACATGGACATAAATAAAAACACACAGGGAATCTATTTATTGGTAAAAACAGTATGCTGTTTTATTATAATTATACTGCCGGCAGGATTGATATAAACTTTCGTTTATAAAAAAAGTCCTGAATAGTAGTATCCGTAAAAAATTATAATGGCTGTACAAAAGATTAAGTGTTCAATAAATTAGAAATAAGTGTATAGCAGAATGCTGAAAAAAATTGTTTCAGGGGTTATTATTAGAGCCGAAGCTAAGCACTGCCTGAGACAAACTGA
>CAZHOD010000106.1:0-3512 GCA_964534075.1 uncultured Spirochaetia bacterium | reverse complement strand
AAAATAATAATTCCTGTATCTAAATACAGGGATTATTACGACGCTTTCGCAAATTAATGATGACACAGAAGGAGTTTTTGATAGATAGTATGTTGAAAATTTAAATATTGCCGGTAAAAGACAGGGTTTTGAAATTGTTCCACGTGGAACAATTTGCTGTATTTAAAATTTAATTCGTGTTATTATCAATTAAATGTTTTTGGAGGAATAATGTATATAAAAAAAATCATCCTGAAAAATTTTAGAAACTACAATAGCCCGGATATAAACCTGCAGCCGGGCATAAATGTTTTTTCGGGAGACAATGGCTCCGGAAAAACAAATATTCTTGAGGCAATATACTGGATATCAACGCTTAAATCTTTCAGAATTTCCGAGGACGCAGTAATGATAAGCAAAGGAAAAAATCAAACATGCGTAAATCTGGAAATATCCGACCGGGGCCTTGATAAAATTTACGGGCTTGAATATCAAAACGCGAAAAAAAGAAAAATAATTACAGAAAACAATAATAAAATGAAAAGAATGTCCATGGTCATCGGAAAGGTTCCTGTTGTTTTATTTTCGCCGGAAAACATACAGGTAGTAAAAGGCGAGCCTTCGCTGAGAAGAAAATTAATCGATGATATGCTGTCACAGATAGACAATACATATTATTATCTTTTGAACAAATATTTAAAACAGGTTTCACACAGAAATTATTTATTAAAAGGCATCAGGGAGGGAAAAATTAAAAAAGATTCCCTGGGAATCTGGGATCAACAGGTTATGGAAAATGGTATTAAAATTATTCTGGCCAGGTTAAAGGCAATAGCAGGCCTGAATATTATTCTCAAACAAAAGCTCTGCTCGGAAAATAAACAGGTGGTTTTAGAATACAGGTCCAAAAGATTCAATGATTTTTCAGAAGAGGGTTTGAAAAAAGAATACGTAAAGTTTTTTGCCAATAGCCGTGAAGAAGAAATCGCCCGGGGGATTACCCTGGCCGGGCCGCACAGGGATGATGTCGCGATTTTTTATGATGCCGCGTCCGCGAAATTATATGGTTCAGAGGGGCAGCAGAGGATAACTTCAATACTGGTAAAGCTTGCGGAGGGTTTGTACATAAGGGAGAAAAAGGACAGCTATCCGGTTGTTATGCTGGATGATTTTTCCTCTGAGCTGGATGATTTTAACAGGCAGTTTATAGGAAGTACTTTTAAGCTGTTTAAACAGATACTTATAACTACCACTAATACCGTCAACCTTAAAGGTTTTGAACCGGCCGCGGAATTCAAAATAGAACGCGGGGAAATACGAAAGACTAAGTGAGCAATCATTTACATTGTTAGATGTGGCTAACAAAAAATATAACTTTTTCCTCGGGAACAGAATGAGCGCTTTTTATAACAGGCTGTCTGACAGGCGCGGGGTTGTCCCCGCAAAAGCAGGAAACGTATTTGTAACCGCGGCCTTTACTTGTCAGCCGGCCTGTCCGCAGTAGTTTTAACGAAGGCGGAAGCTTCCTGTCAGCCGAAGCTTTAGCGAAGGTTGATGGCCGCGCATAACAACGAGACAGGGGCAGAGCCCTGTCTCTACGAAAAGAAAAAAATAATTTAGAGATGGGGTTCCATCCCCGTCTCAAAAAACCGGCGGCCAAGCCCGGTGTTAGTTATATTTTATATTCATGTACTTGTCCGTCTCCTTATTGACCGAAAAACCTGTTTATGCTATTATTTCTTTATAATGGGAAACAGCGCATTAATTATAAATAGTGGAGGTATTTTGTGAAAATTAAAACGCAGCTTATAACAAGCGTTGTTTTTATAATTATTTTTGCCATATCAGCCACCACTTTTGTAATGGTAAACGACGCCAGGAACCTTCTTTTTGAGGAAATCGAGGAAAAAGGCAAACTTGTTATTAATTATCTTTCCGGGGTTATGCCCGGCCCTATAATAAAAAAGGATGAAGTAACCCTTATTTCCTATATTAAAAAAGCCGCTGATACACCGGGTATTCTTTATATACTGGCAGCGGATGATAAGGGGCGTGTGCTCGCCAGTTCAAATTCACGGGATATAGGAAAAAAAACATCGGACATATCACCTCATATCCTTGAACGAGAGGGTGTAATAACCATCAATTATTCGGGGAATGAGTATGATGTTATAAATTTTAAAAAGGACCTTACCGTAAAAATGGAGGGGGAATCCGTGCTTATAGGAGGGATAAGCGCGGGCTTTAAAAAAAGTTATGTGGATAAAAAACTCATGGGAATATATATCAAAAGCGGTATTATTGCCGCGGGGGTAATAATTATTTCCGTCCTGTTTGTTCTTGGCATAGCCTCGAGAATAACAAGGCCCCTTAATAAACTGATAGAAGGCACCGAGATAATAGCCTCCGGAAATATGAAGCATAAAATCAGAGTCAATGTCAAAAACGAGTTCCAGGCGCTCGCGAACAGCTTTAATAGCATGACGGATAAAATTAATGATTATTATGACGGCATACTGAACGCTTTTACAATGGCCCTCGACCAGAAAGACAAGTACTCGCCGGGCCACGGCAGGCGTGTAGCTAATCTCGCGATGGAACTCGCGGCGAAACTTGGCCTTTCGCCCGCGCAAATCGAAAACATAAGGATAGCCAGCATACTTAAGGACATAGGAAATATAGGCGTATCCGGCAATGTGTTTTCAAAAAAAGAGGCCCTGTCCCCCGATGACCTTATAAAAATACAGGAGCATCCTGAAATAAGCGCCAGAATTATAGAAAGCATCCCTCCCCTTCAGGATGTTGTGCCAATAGTGCTTCAGCATCATGAAAGGCACGACGGCCTGGGTTATCCGGAAGGCATTAAAGGGGACAAAATAGTAACAGAGGCTAAAATTTTATCAATCGTCGACGCTTATGACGCGATGATAACAAAAAGGGAACACAGGGAGGCCTTTTCAGCCGAAGAGGCCCTTTATGAGATACGGCAGAATAAAGGCAAGCAGTTTGACCCGGACATAACAGAGGCATTTATTGAGTTTATAAATAAAAAGGGAGGAAAGTAAAGTGGCCGGAAAAAAAGCAAAAAAGAAAAAAAAGGGAAAAAAAGGCCTTGGCCTGGGAATCAAGTTCAGCTTTTTTGTGGGGCTTTTATTTACTGTTATAATGGTAACGATTACCGTTTTTATTTATAACCAGCAGAAGCAGGCCATAGAAAAGGAAGTTAAACAAAGGGCTACAGCGATAGCGTCCAATCTGGCAAACAACGCGGAAGAGGCCCTTATGACAAAAGAAGAGCTGACTTTATTTGTGCTCGCGAAGCAGGCCGTACAGGATCCCATGACATCGCAGGAGGAGCAGCAAAAGGAACTGTGGCAAAAGGTCCTTAATATTATCAAAAAAGATTTTCTTGGCAGTCTAATAAAAGAAAAAGCCGCGGCAAAAGAAAAAGGAACAATTAAAAACGAGGGTATTTTAAACGCCGTTGTGGTTGATAATAAAGGCAGGATTGTTTCGGCCAGCGGGCAGGACAA
>CAZHOD010000105.1:0-6587 GCA_964534075.1 uncultured Spirochaetia bacterium | reverse complement strand
GGTATATCAGGTGCCAAAGGCAGCCTGATACGGCCCCACACTTAAATGCACAATGTAAATTGCAAAATGTAAAATAACATAATATCATAACTTCTCAATACCCGCCACGTAGCTCAGCTGCCCGCCGCAGGCGGGCCTTTCTGAGCTATAACGACATAGCATGCGTTAGCATGCGGGTTATAATATTTTTTCCTTCCGGTATATCAGGTGCCAAAGGCAGCCTGATACGGCCCCACACTTAAATGCACAATGCACAATGTCAGGTATAAAATAAAAAATCCGGTATAATTTCTGCTTACCGGTTCAAAATATCTTATATATATCTACCCGGTATGTCAAGTACATAATTTTTGAAGTTTCTCTGTTTTTCAAGACATCATACTGCTTTTATCCCGAAATTCCGGAATAAACAACGTCATTATTTAGCAGGGACAAAGCCGGGTGTTTATCCGCTATTTATATTTTCCTCTTTCGGGCGGACACATGGGGCCGCCCCTACAGGGTTTTATATTTTTCCCAGCCGCGCAGCTGCTAATCCGCTAAACCGCCAAATTGCACCCCATTTAAATCCTGCTTATTTTTATTTTATATACAAACTCTTAAAAAATATCCGGTTTTGCGGACAAGGCCCAAAACTGAATATTTTATGGCCTGCTGTTTTTACCGTTTTTAGCCATCCGGTTATTTATATATTTATTTACACTCGCGGCCGGGGTAAACACCTCAAAAATTTCCACCTCTGACTCGATGCCCTTAAGCAAAACCCCCTGCTCAAGTTTCGCCATATAAATATATTTATCGATGCCCCTGTCAAAATAATAGTATATATCATAAGAAAGCCCTGTCTCTTCTTTTTCCACAATATCAACCTCCACTTCTTTCCGCAGACGGTTAAAAACTCCGCTTGTTATTACCACTCCATGATTAAACAACTTTCTGTCTTTCACATAAACTTTCCGGGGCATTTTTTTAACTCCGTAAAGCTTCTCCACATATTCCTCCACGCTCGCGCTGGATCCGGAAAGCCTCGCCGCCCGGGTCAGGCTGGGCGAAAGCACTATATTGAACCTCACGTTCTCCTCACCGACAACCGCCACAAAAAGCTCTCCCTCTGTTATCCCTATCCCTATTTCAACCCCCGGCATGGAATATTCCGCCGCCACTCTTTTCAGAACATTTTCTATTTTTACTCCGGCATCCTTCTGTATTATTTTCAGGGCCTCTTTCATTTCTTCGGAAATTGACTCCGGTATTTTTTTTATTTTTTTCAGGCTTCCATCCGTGCGCAAAATCTCCATTTTTATGATATTTTTTAATAATTCCTTTTCTTTTGCCCTTCCTTTAATTTCCGCTTCTTTCCTCAAATCCGCGAATTCCCTGTGGATAAGATAAACGGTCCTTATACAGTCAAGCACACGGTTATAATGCGCCGCGTATCCGTCTCCGGCAAAATATATCTCATTTCCCCTGTTCGCTTTTGAAATTTTATAAACCGCGCTGAGATAAGGCGTTAAAAAACCGGCTGTATCTTTTGTAAGTTTCATGGTTGTTTCCGTGGAATTACGCAGGTCCGCGAACATGAAAAATTTCCTCCCCCTGGCGCCGCCCCCTCCTTCCACCCCGCTGTATAAATGGCCCTCCCTCCGTATATAAAAAAGGTTCGCCTCCTCAAACAGATTTTCTATTCTCGTTTTCCGGTCATCGCCTATCATTACGCAAGCGAGTGTTTCTCTCTCATGCCCTTCTTCCTTTATTTTAACCGGCCGTATAATACTCTGACGAAGTATTCTAATGCCGGCAAGTTCATCGCTGTAAGCGGATTTTTTTCCGTATTTTTTTCTTACTTCATAAAAATCGCGTATCCGGGAAAGATAAAAAGATAAATTTTCCAGTGTTTCCTTCATTATTTTATCGGACTCCTGGGGCCTCAACCTGTCAAAAAAACCCCCGTTGCTTCTTTTGACCCTGTCTGCGGCTTCATTTATATATTTTTCCAGCTTTTCCGCCTTTTTCGAACCGATATTTTTTAAAATTTTAAAAATGTATTTCCTGGCTTTTTTTTCGTAAAATAATTCCTCTATAATCTCTCCCCGCCTGACAAAATTCAAAAGCTCGCTGCTTCCGGATTCGACTGTTATTGCCCGCGCTTTTTTCTCTATTTTGTACCTTTCTCTTTTTGCCACCAGCCGCTCAAGAAATTCTTTATCTTTTAATATAATTTTCGCGAAATTTTTTCTTTCCTTTTTTCCCGAAAAAATAAACTTTATAACAGCCGGCTCCGAAAGGATATTCCGCATCGAATCGCTTTTTCTGAATTTTTTGGATTTATCGACAACTGCCTCAAAAGCGCTCATTAATTTATTGAATATTGTCCTGTCAATAAATATATCGCTGTCTTTTTGAAGGAGGTATTTTTCCGCGTTTGAATAATTCGCGGCATCATTAAAAGCAATTGCATGCCTGTTTAAAAGCGGTTTTAATTTAAAAGGGTCCATCCCTGTTTTTTCTGCCCGCAATTTATTAACAGCGGTGTTCTCGAAAATTTCCAGAAATATTATCTCAAAAGCTCTTCCTATGTGGTTTATGAGGGCTTCTTTCATTATGTTGACCGTATCAAAATGTTTTGTGAAATAGTCTTCTATCATGAGGGCTATAAAAGTTTCTGTGGAAAGCCATACAAAAAACTCCAGGTCTTTAATGTCGAGCTTTTTCTGCTGCCTCATGCTATTTTCAATTATTTCCCTTATGGAATTTTTAATTTTTGCTTTTTTATCGAAATACCATTTATTGTATTTTTCCCACTGCAGGCCCTGAAACTCGGATAAAAGGCTGAAATAAAAATCCGTCATACGAGAATCCGCCGGCAGGGCCCCGAAATCCCTGAACTTTTCATCGCTGAAAACCATACCTATAAAACTTTCTATAAAATCATGCGCCTCTTTCTCAAACTCATAAGTAAATGTTACCTGGTAAAATTTATTGGAAGGGTCATATTTTATTTCGGAATTTTTATGAAAAAAATCAAGGTCAGTTTTTTTTGCGTGCAGATTAATAACGCTCATTTTTTCCTCTCAGTCAAACGACAAATTATCGCCCGGGCTTATTGAATATTTCTTAACCGTTCCTGCTTTTAATTCTATCGTATTTTTAGCGGCAGGGCAACCTGTGATTCTGAAAGGTTTTACTCCGGTTTTTATGAACACAACCTTTCCTTTATTATCGGTCATTACAATATCTATTCTGAACCTCATAAAAAAAGTGTGGATGAAATTACACCCCGGAATAAACAAAACGCGGCCTTCCCCGAAATTTTTTCTGCCGATAAGCCCCCTGAGCCGGGAAACAAAATTTTCCGCTTTTTCCACTTCCCCTGCGATAATTTTATTCCCCTTTAAAAGCGCCAACCCTCAAAACCCCTGCATGAGCCTGATTATAATCGGCCCGAAAAGAACTATAAAAACAACAGGAAAAATAAAAATCACGAGGGGTATGAGCAGTTTTACCGGGGCCTCATGGGCCCTTTTCTTCAGCCTCTGAAAACGTTTTTTTCTTAATTCATCAGCCTGTGCCTTTATTATATTTTTAACATTACCCCCGGATTTTTCCGCCTGCATAAACGCGTTAACAAACGAGCTCAATTCCCTTATTCCGAACTTTTCGGATAATGATTTCATAGCGCTTTCGAAGCTTTTACCGAGCTGTACGGATTTTATTGTTGAGCGCAATTCGGCGGCAAAATCATTGTTATTTTTATCCGCGTAAAGCGCCAGCGCGCGGGTAATCGAAAGCCCTCCTTCTATTGAGGCGGCCATAATATCCAGGGCGTCGGGAAGTTCTTTTATAATGTTTTCCTGTTTTTTTTCTGTTTTTGATTTCAGCGCCACTACAGGAAGGAAAAAACCCGCGGCCGCCGCCGCCAGAGAAAAAACCGCGCCGCCCACGGCCCAAAACCCCAGAAAAAAGAAAATAAGAAATAAAACTTCCTGAATAAGAAGGAAATATTCCCGTGTGATTTCCGCCCCGGCTCCCAGTTTTTTCGCGGAGGAATCCACCCCGTCATAAAATTTATTTTTTACCAGGGGGGCGTTTACTTCTATTGCTATCCCCCTGAGATAATAAAAAACAACATTTAAACCCTTAATAAAAGAAATATTACCTTCACCCCTCATCCTGCCCAGAATTTCAGCCCTGTATATTACTACCAGAATCACATAAGACAAAGCGGCCGCCGCCGTAAATACCATAGCAGTGAAAAATATTTTCATTTTACCTACCTTATGTCCGTTATTTTTTTTATAATCAAAGCGCCCGCGATTTCCATAATAAAAGCCGCTCCAAGCAGCGCCATACCCGCGGCCGTATTGAAAAGCGGAAGTATAAAATCCGGATCCATGACAAAAATAATACCGGCGAGTAAAAAAGGAAGCAGGCCCGTTATAATCCCGGACATTACCCCCTGGGAAGTAAGTGTTTTAATCTCCCCGTTAAGCTCATCCCTCTTTCTTATTGTATGGAGGACATTATCGAGTATTTCTGTCAAATTAGCGCCTGTTTCTATTGATGTATTAATGGCGGATATTATTATTTCATTTTCTTTTATATTTACCCTCTCACCCAGTTCAGCAAACGCTCCGGAAAGGCTTTTTCCGAACTCAACTTTACTTAAAACCACCCTTATCTCCCTCGCTACCGCGTTTTTTTCCCTTTCGGTGAACATCCGCAGCGCTCCCGTCAGGCTCATCCCCGCCCTGAGGCCCGATATCAAAGTTTCCAGAAAACCGATAAGCCCGGCGTAGTAGTCTTTGATATATTTTTTATGCCTGATTTTCAGGTAAACCCTCGGCAAAACAAATATCATTGGAATGAAAAAGAAAAAAAGGTAAATACTTCCCGCCATAAGGGATATCACCACGCCCGCGGCGAAAATCAATATTTCAAACCTTATTAATTCGCTTGTTTTTACCGCTGTTACGCTTCTTTTAATAAGGAAATTGATATTGCCGAAATACGCGGACACCCGCCGGGAAAACGCTTCCGTGATAAAATCGCGGTTATATGCTATCATAAAAACGGATAGAAATGTTAGTACCGCCGCTGCTGCTTTCATTACCCGAATTGCTTCAGGAACCGGATGTCATTATCGAAAAACGCCCTCATATCGGAAATGTTGTATTTGAGCATCGCTATCCTTTCGACACCCATCCCGAAAGCAAACCCCCTGTATTTTTCATTATCGTATTTCACCGCTTTAAACACATTCGGATGTATCATTCCTGCCCCCAGTATTTCCAGCCACCCGGTCTGCTTGCAAACCCGGCACCCTTTTCCCATACAGTTGGCGCACTGCACGTCAACTTCCGCGGACGGTTCCGTAAAGGGGAAAAAACTCGGCCTGAACCTTGTTTTAAGCTGTTTGCCGAATATTTCCTTCGCGAAAAGATCCAGTACTCCTTTCAGGTCGCTGAACTTTATGTTTGTGTCGACCATGAACCCTTCCACCTGATGAAAAACCGGCGAATGAGAAGCGTCCGGCGCGTCCCTCCTGTAAACCCTGCCGGGAGCTATTATTTTAAGGGGAGGCGCGTTCTTTTTCATTGCCCTTATCTGTATGGGGGATGTGTGGGTCCTGAGCAGGTATTCTTCATCCATATAAAAAGTATCGTGCATATCCATGGCAGGATGGTCCATGGGAAAATTAAGCGCTGTGAAATTATTGTACTCGCTTTCTATTTCCGGCCCTGTTTCTATTGTGAAACCCATCCTTAAAAAAACAGAATTTATTTCTTCCATAGTATTTAAAAGAACGTGCGGAGAGCCTTTTTCCGCGGAATAGCCGGGCAGGGTAACATCTATGCCTTTAATTTCCCCGGCCCTCTTCGCCTCTATCAATTCGCGCTCCCTGGCGGCCACAAGCGATTCCACGTATTGTTTAAGCTCGTTGATACGACGGCCTGTTTCTTTTTTTTCTTCTTTATTTTCCATGGATTTGAGCGATGAAAAAAGAGCGGTTACCTCGCCTTTTTTTCCTGTGTATCTGGCTTTAAAGTCATTAAGGCCGCCGCTTGTTTTTACATTTTCTATATCCGATTCAACGCGTTTTTTTATGTTTTCAAGGTCAGCCACGTATTTCTCCCTTGTAATATAAATTAAAAAATCCGGGGTTTCCCGGATTTTCAATATACTTCAGATGTGTTGTTTTGTAAAGTTATTTTTTGTTTTTTATTTTTTTATTCTTACATTACCGGATTTCCTGATCCGCTTCCTCATATCATTATACAGCAGATACGCTCCTATGGAACCGGTCTTTTCAAATGCTTCCCAGAATTCTTTGAGATAAGGTTTTATTTTTTTTCTTTGCATATTAAAAAGGTCTCCCTCACTGTTCTTATATAAAAGTATAGCACAGGATTTTTCATTGTCAAGAAATCCGCGCCGCCGCATCCGCTTTTTTAAACCTCCACTTCCAACCCGTCATAAGCGAGCCTTATTTCCGGAGGAAGTTTTTTTTCTGTTTCTTCATGCTCGAGCGCGTGCGCCATGTGAGTAAAATAAGTTTTTTCCGCGCCTATTTTTTTCGCGGCATCTAT
>CAZHOD010000104.1:5081-6606 GCA_964534075.1 uncultured Spirochaetia bacterium | reverse complement strand
CCTTAAGTTCGGCCTCATTAAGGTCGAGAAGCACCCTGAACTCCGAGCCCCCCCTTAAAACAATATTTTCATATTCCTTCTGCACCCCTTTTGTCGTAACGCCCGCGCCTTTGACATCCGCTATAATCTCCTGCAAAGGGATAAGGCTTTTAAAAGGCACATATTTCTTTGGTTTATAGTCCCACGGCCGGTCCGCGAGCTGCTCCACCCTGTGAAGCACCCCCATTGTCAGCGGCCTGAAACACACCGGGCATTTATTTTTACGCGCCAGGGCTTCCCTTGGGTGGTAATTTATACCGCAGAGCCTGTGCCCGTCATAATGGTATTTGCCTTCCTCCGGAAAAAATTCTATGGTGTAAAGGAATTTTTTCATGTCTTTTTTTTCTATAATCCTTTTAATTTCATAATAATCCGGTTTACAGTCAAAGACATTAGCCTCCCTTCCTATTTTTCGCGGCGAATGAGCGTCGGAGTTTGAAACAAGCATCACCCTGTCAAGAAAAGATACCCTCCAGTTCATGGCCGGATCCGAGGAAAGGCCTGTTTCCACAGCGTGAATATGCTTTGCCTGGCCTTCGAAACATTCCTCGATGGAATCAAAACCCGATTTTAACCCGAGCATGGAAAACCAGGGCGTCCATATATGGGCCGGCACAATCATGGCGTCCGGGCAGGAATCCAGCGCCATCTTAACCAAATCCGGCAGGTGAAACCCGAAAATCGGCCTTCCATCGCTCCCTGTATTGCCTTTTTCCGCGAGTGTCTTTGAAAATTTTTCCGCGCCCCTTATATCCGGCATGAAAACAAGGGTATGTATTTTCCTTGTTTTATCCCCTTTTTTGTAAATATTGGAAATTTCCGTGGTAAGCATAATTTTCGCTTTAATGGAAGAATTTTTTATTTTGTAAAGGCCGCCGCCTGCGGGCTCCAGGCTGTTTTTAAGTTCTCCAAAATAAGCGGGATGCTGAAAATCACCGCTGCCTATAACATCTATGCCTTTTTTATCCGCCCATTGGGCTATGGCCTTTATTCCCATGTCCCTGCTCGTTGCCCTGGAATATTTTGAATGTATGTGCAAATCGGCTATTGTCCTCATTTACTCCCTTTCTTTTGTTTGATTTTGGCCGTTGTGTGTTCCCCGGCTGCCTGCTCAATAATACGCCGGTGCGACACAAAAGCGACGGAAGGCATCTTATCGATGCCGAAAAAAGCGGCTTCCTCCGCGTCATCTCCGGCTCTTACCTCTCCCTTTACGCCGGAAACTGTCACTCCAACAGCTACCACGGTACCGAGAACCGGTACATTTTCGCTCAATACCGAGGCTATTTCGGCCTTTTTTCCGGTAACATTTGTTTCTTCCCTGAGTTCCCTGAGAGCGGCGAGCTCTATTGATTCACCCTGCTCCATAAAACCGCCCGGCAGCGCCCATTTACCCTTCGCGGGGCTCACCTTTCTTTTTACAAGAAGTATTTTTCCTTTTTTGACAACCAGTACCGCGACACCTACCGAAGGGTTATTGTAGTAA
>CAZHOD010000104.1:0-5071 GCA_964534075.1 uncultured Spirochaetia bacterium | reverse complement strand
GTAGGGCCCGCATTCTCGCGCCATCCGGCCGCCATCCTTTTTATTTGTGAGGCGGCCCCCGCAATACGGGCAGTATACAAACTTTTTACTCAACTTTACCGAACCTTTTTTTTCCTATTTTAAAAGTGAAAGGAACGCTTAACTTTTTTATTTTTTTCCTGAAATCATCAACTTTTTCGCCGTTTATATAAAAACCGCCCTGCTCGACCATGCGCCTGGCTTCGGAGGAGGAAGAAACACCGCCGGCCTTTTTCATAAAATCCGCGATGGTTATTTCATCCCCGTCAAAATCCCACCTTATTTTATTTTTTTCATAAGGGATGTCCCTTTCGGAAAAAGCCCTGTTAAAATAATCTTCCGCTTCGTCCGCTTTTTTTTCGTCGTGGTATTTCATGGTAATCTCACGCGCGAGCCGTTTTTTAATGCCCCCCGGGTTTGCTTTTCCTTCCTCCATTTCCTTTTTTATACTGCTTATCTCGTCGAGCGGCACATCGGTTAAAAGCTCGAAATATTCACCCATAATTTCATCCGGGATGGACATCACCTTGCCGAACATGTCAGAGGGTTTATCGCTTACCCCTATATAATTATTAAGGGACTTGCTCATTTTATTTTTACCGTCGAGCCCGGTAAGTATGGGCGTAAACAGCCCGGCCTGCGGCTCCTGCCCCGATTCTTTCTGCAGGTGCCTCCCTGTTATGACATTAAAACGCTGGTCTGTACCGCCTATCTCGATGTCCGCCTTTATAACAACGGAATCATACCCCTGCATTATGGGATAAAGCATTTCATGCAGGCCAAGCGGCATATTTTCTTTGAACCTCTTTTCGAAATAGTCATGCTCCATAAGCCGGGCAAGCGTAAATTTCGAAAGCAGTTTCACTGTATACTCAAAGGAAAGCTTTTTGAACCAGTCGCTGTTATAAACTATTTCAATCCCGGACTTATCAAGTATCCTGTATACCTGTTTTGTGTAGCAGGAAACATTCGACATTATTGTCTTCATATCGAGCGCGGGGCGTTCCGACATCCTGCCCGACGGGTCCCCTATGGTAGCGGTAAAATCACCTATAATAAGTATAATTTTATGCCCCATGTCCTGGAACTGCCTCAGCTTATTCAGCACTACCGTGTGACCAAGGTGTATGTCCGAAGCAGTGGGGTCTATGCCCAGCTTGATTGTCAGCCTTCTTCCGCTTTTTAGTTTATTTATAAAATCTTCCTCTGTTACTGTATCAACAACACCTCTTTTTAAAATCTTCAAATTTTCGTCAAATCCGGTCAATTTACTCCTCCTGTCTGATGTATGAAAATTCACAGAATTCCGGCCAAAACCACATTAAATCCGAAACTAATGCCTGAAATGCCTGTAGCCCGTAAACACCATGGCTATACCGCGCTCGTCAGCGGCTTTTATTGACTCTTCATCCCTTTTCGACCCGCCGGGCTGTATAATCGCCTTTATGCCTTTCTCCGCGGCCGAATCCACGCTGTCCCTGAAAGGAAAAAACGCGTCCGACGCCATCACCGAACCGGCTGCCTTATTACCCGCTTTTTCCGCGGCTATCTTCGCGGCGCCCACCCTGGCTGTCTGCCCCGGGCCCACGCCCACGGTAACCCCGGCATTTACAAGGACTATGGCGTTCGATTTTACGAATTTCACCATCTCCCAGGCAAACACAAGGTCTTTCATCTCCTCCCCGTCCGGCTCCCTTTTTGTAACAACTTTCAGCTCTTTGGGGCTCAGGCGTTTATTATCCGCCTCCTGAACAAGCAGCCCGCCGGCCACTTTCCTTACGTCCATATATTTAATATTGTTCCCTGTTTCCCGGGAAAGTTTTCCTGTCTCAATTATCCTGATGTTCTTTTTTTGTTTAAGTATGTCGAGCGCCTCTTCCTCATAATCCGGGGCTATAATAACCTCCATAAAAACTTTGTTTATCTCTTCGGCTATTTCCTTTGTGCAGCCCCTGTTAAGGGCGGCTATGCCTCCGAACGCCGACATAGAGTCCGCGGCAAAAGCCTTTTTAAAGGCTTCTGTTATATCTTTGTCCGTGGCGGTTCCGCACGGGTTCGCGTGCTTTATAACCGTGGCTACGGGCTCGTCGAAAAATTTCACGATTGAAAGCGCCCCGTCTATGTCATAAATATTGTTAAAGGACAGCTCTTTCCCGTGCAGCTGCCTCGCGCCCCCTATATTTGTCTCTTTCACTCCCGGAAAAGTATAAAAGGCTGCCTTCTGGTGCGGGTTTTCGCCGTACCGCATCGCCTGCTTTTTATCCGCGCTAATAAGCACCCTCTCCGGCGGGCCGGCCGGGTTAAGGATTTTTTCCTCCAGGTATCCCGCTATATAAACATCATAATCCGCGGTCGCGGAAAACGCCTTTACCCTGAGTTCCATAAGGGTTTCGGGCTTTATTCCTCCCCCTTTAAGTTCTTCTATCACCCTTGTATAATCATTTTTGTCAGTGACAACGGCCACCGAGTCCGCGTTTTTGGCGGCCGACCTTATCATGGACGGCCCTCCTATGTCTATATTTTCTATTGCTTCTTTAAGGGGCAGGTTTTCCTTTTTTGTTACTTCTTTAAAAGGATAGAGGTTTATAACCACCATATCCAGCGGCTCGATCCCGTGCTTTTTCATTGTTTCCACGTGCTCTTTTTTGTCCCTGAGCCCCAAAAGCGCGCCGTGAACTTTTGGATGCAGCGTTTTCACCCGCCCGTCCATTATTTCCGGGAACCCGGTTACATCGGATATGTCTACGGCCTTTATCCCCGCTTCCTCCATCTTCTTTTTTGTGCCGCCGGTGGATATTATTTCCACTCCCAGCTTATTAAGTTCCCCCGCGAATTCCACGATACCTTCTTTGTCCGATACGGAAATCAAAGCCCTTTTAACCTTCAGCATTCCTTCCTCCTTTTTTGTTATTTTCCTGCCCGGCCGCGCCTGTAACTTTTAAAATCTTCCAGCACCTCTTTTGCCAGCTCAAGTTTTTTCCTGTTGACCATTACATAACCCCAGGCCTTACCTGTGTCCAGGCTCACCTTGTACCCGGCGGTATAATCCCCGGTGATATTTTCGACATCCATGTCATCAAGCATGGATTTCAGCGTAAGCGCGTCAAACTCTGTCGATACTTTTGTCAGCATCACTACCTCAAAATCAGGGTGCTCCTTTTCCTTTATTGCGCTTACCAGCTCTTCTCCGCAGTCGGAGCATTTTTTTATTCCTTCTTTATATTCATACCCGCATTTTGGGCAAAACATTATCAGCCTCCGTTTTTTTGGCGCGGGGGTTATTCCTTAATCACCCTTACCTTCCGGCCTTGTATATCCAGTTTTCCCGAGGTAAAAAGCCTTACCGCTTCCGGGTAAGCTCTGTGTTCTGACCCGAGCACCCTTTTTTGGAGAGTTTCGGGCGTGTCCCCGTCTTTAACTTCAACCGTTTTTTGTATTATAATGGGCCCGGTGTCCGTGCCGTAATCCACAAAATGCACTGTACACCCCGTGACCTTGCAGCCGCGCTCTATTACGGCCTCGTGCACCCTGAGGCCGTACATTCCCTTCCCCCCGAACGAGGGAAGAAGAGCCGGATGTATATTCATTATTTTTCCCTTAAAACCATCGATAAATTCTTTTTTAAGTATCTTCATATAACCGGCCAGGCATACCAGCCCAATCCCCTCCCTGTTCATTTCCGAGGCGAGCTTTTTATCGTATTCTTCGGCTGATTTAAAACCGGAAGGTTCGATACAAAACACTTTTATATTATGATTTTCCGCCCTTTTAAGAGCGTAAGCTCCGGGCTTATTGCTGAAAACAACTTCTATATGCCCGCCCTTTATGTAACCCGCCTCAACCGCGTCTATAAGGGACTGCAGGTTTGTCCCGCCGCCTGAAGCGAAAACTCCGATTTTAACCACCTGTCCTCCTTTTTGAAAAACGGCTGTTTACCTGGTATTTGTTATCCGCCTGTAACGCCTGAGCATTTCCATCATTTTTTTGACCCGTTTGTCTTCCGGGTCAAGGCCGCGCGCCTTTAAAAAGTATTTTTCGGCGTTTTCAGGGTCGTTAAGCGTAAAATAAACACAACCCAGGTTATAATAATAATCCTTATCTTCCTTTAAATCAATAGCTTTTTTATATGCTTTTATGGATTTTGTCAGCCTTTTTGACATAAAATATATATTACCCAGGTTATTGTACAGTGAAGCGTCGTTCTTATACTTTTCAATCGCTTTTTTCAGGCATTTTTCGGCTTTGTCAAACTTTTGTTTTTCATTATAATAAATATACGCCAGGTTAATAAGCGTCCCTCTGTGATACGGGTCGGTTTTAAGCATTTTTTCATATTCTTTAATTGCCTTTTCTGTTTTCCCCATGGCTTCGTAAACCGCCCCTTTATAATGATGAAGCAGCACGTAATTCGGCGCCAGTTTTTCCACCCTTTTAAAACGCGCAAGGGCCTTATCCGCGTTTCTTTTTTTTCCGCTGTCCATAAATGCCTTTCCGGAAAAATAAAGCGCCGGTATGTTAAATCTGTTTATTGAAATTGCCCGGCTGTAAAATTCATCCGCCCCGCTGAAATCCTTCAGGCGCGAGCAATAAACCGCCTCCCTG
Source organism: uncultured Spirochaetia bacterium (assembly GCA_964534075.1). Lineage (GTDB taxonomy): Bacteria > Oederibacteriota > PGYV01 > PGYV01 > CAYTNY01 > CAZHOD01. The sequence continues at coordinate 451 of CAZHOD010000104.1, read as the reverse complement.
AGGTAAATACCCGAGGCAAAATTTTTAAGCTGCGCGGCAAGCGAGGCCCCCAGTATAACCACGGCCGCGGCAGTAAATATTTTTCCGGCTCTGCCCCTGATTTTAACCGCGCCCTTTTCCCCGCTGTTTATTATCAACCCCCCGTAAAACGCGAAAAACGCGGCGGAAACCGCGTAATTAAGGTCCACCCCGAAAAAATTTACCGTTAATACCCCCAAAAATCCCGCTATAAAATCAAGCCTGTTTTTTTCCCTGTTTTTTAGTATTATATATATGAGGGCGATAAAAATAAGCCCTAAAAAAAATCCTCCTTCCGCGGCTGCCTGAAGCAGGATGTTTTCCGGATACGAAACTTCGTAGCTGTGCTCGCTCGACCATAGCATTATTTCGTCCGGCCTGTAGGCCGGAAAAACCACTGAAAACGCTCCCGGCCCCCAGCCTGTTACGGGCC
>CAZHOD010000103.1:0-6611 GCA_964534075.1 uncultured Spirochaetia bacterium | reverse complement strand
AGCTGCACAACAGTGATACTCTTGATATAGAAAACACAAAGCCTTATTCTAAAGAGGATACCGCGTACAGGGAATATATGGTTAAACTGAGAAAAATAAAAGACAGGATGCTGACCATTGAAGGCAAAAGGCTTGCTAAAGAACGGCACGCTTTTATGGGAAAATTTTTTGAAAAACTTGACAGGGAAATAAAAGGAGAAGAATAGAAGTAACAGGCAACAAGTAACAAGTGACAAGCAATAAGCAATAAGAGCGGGAGGTTTTATGTTTATATTGTTTGACCTTGACGGGACGCTTGTGGATCATGAGAGAGCGGCGCGCAGGGCGTCAATAGAGCTTTTAAAGTCGCGCAGCGATGTCTTGCATTTTGAGGAAAGGGCGTTTGCCTCTATGTGGCATGAACTCGCGGAAAAATACCTGAAACTTTACACGGAAAAGAAAATGACTTATACGCAACAGCGGGTTGAAAGGATAAAAATAATTTACAATAAAATGGGTAAAAAAATCGGGGATGATGAAGCGCTGGGCGTTTACAAAGAATTTTTGGGTTATTATGAAAAAAACTGGGAACTTTTTGATGATGTCCTGCCCTGTCTCGAAAAAATTGATGATTATCCAAAGGGCGTGATAAGCAACGGGGATTATAAAGCGCAGGTAAAAAAATTAAAAGCCGTCGGGATACGTGAAAAATTTAAAACAGTGGTTACCTCGGAGCTTGCGGGGGTGCCCAAGCCGGATTCCTATATATTCAGAAGTACATGTGAAAAAGCAGGTGAAAAGCCCGGTGATTCGGTATATATAGGAGATAAGCTGATGTCAGACGCCAGAGGCGCGAAGGACGCGGGCCTCAGGGGCATATGGCTGGACAGGAAAAACGAAAGCCTTGGAATAGAAGGTGTCGAGGTAATAAAATCGCTTGATGAATTAATAGGGGTCTTATGATATACTTTCAACAAAAAAGGGTGGAAAGATGAATTTTGGGGAAATACTTAAAGAAGAGGAGCTGGAATTAATCAACGGCGCTGTTTCCTCGGCGCAGGCCGGTTCTTCCGGGAAAATACGTGTCAGGTTTTGTGAAAAAGCGGGTAAGGACCCGCTAAAAAAAGCGAAAGAGGCCTTTGTTATAATGGGGCTCAGGGACATGCCCGCGAAAAACGCGGTTCTTTTTTATATTTCTATAAAGGACAAAAAAATCGCGGTTCTGGGAGATGACGGAATAAATGAAAAAGTCCGGCCGGAATTCTGGGAGAATGTAAAAAACGCTGTCGTGGAGAAATTAAAAGAAGGCGAAATCGCGATAGGGCCTGCCGGAGGGATAAACCTGGTAGCTGAAAAATTTTCCGAATTTTTTCCCGAGGAAAAAGAGGAACAGCAGGCCCCGGTAAACGCCGTTTCTTTTGAGGAGAAAGAATGAAGAAAATACTTTTAATAGCGGCCCTTTTATACCCGGCTGCCCTTTGCGGCGCGGGCCTGCCTGAGTTAAGCGGGAAATTTTTGAACGATTATTCCGGCATTATAAACACAGCGGACAGGACAATGATGAAAAAAATGATGAAAAGGCAACTTGAGAAAACGGGTGTTAAGATGAACGTGCTCATAATAGATTCGGCCGGTAAATATGCCCGGCGCGTAGGGATTGTGGAATTCACCGAAATGGTTTTCAGGGAGAATTTTTCGCCGCGAAAAGAGGTTATATTCATTGTCGTGGCTGTCAGTGACAGGCGCATGTGCGTTAAACTGAGCGAAAAATTTATTGAAAACCACGGTGATTCGGCTGAAGACAGGATGACAAGATCCATGATAAGGTTCTTCAAACAGGACAATTACAGTAAGGGGATTTATGAAGGGTTGAGGGAGGTTGTGATAGAAAAAAAAGAAGCCGGGGATATAAAGGAAATATTAAAAAAGCACTGGAAAATTCCGGCGGCGGCAGGGCTTATTATAGTGATAGCAGTAAGTTTTTTGTTCGCGGCTTCCGGCAGGAAGAAGAAAAAGAAAAAAATCAATTTTGATTTCGGAGGCGGAGCCGCGGGAAAATGGAATTAAAGGTTAAAACTGAAAGTTTAAAGCTGAAAACCGCGGAACAAACAGTTAATATTTAAAACCGGAAAAGGGTTTTAAAAAACCCGTGAGTTTTGCCCTGTGGTTTGAATTTTCAACTGTAAATTTCAGGTTTCTTGCGGGGTTTACTTTCATTATTATATTTTATATACTATACAGGTACAGATAATAAAAGGAGGGATATATATGGCGCCACAGGCCGAGAGGAAAAGCAGGTTTGTAAATTCACTTGATAAAATAAAAGGGCTTAGCAAAGAGGAAAAAAAACGCTTAAAACCCGTATGCGATAAATATGCCTTTAAAACAAACCACTATTACCTTTCCCTTATCGACTGGAACGACCCGGACGACCCCATAAGGCGCCTTGTTATACCTAATACGGCGGAGATTAACACCTGGGGCAGGCTCGACCCGTCGAAAGAGGCCTCATATACAAAGATACCGGGCCTGCAGCATAAGTACGGCTCGACAGCGCTTTTTCTTGTCAGTGAAACCTGCGGAAGTATATGCAGGTATTGTTTCCGTAAAAGAATATTTATGAAAGGGAAAGAAGGCGTTTTGACCGATTACAAAGCCGCTGTTGAATACGTGAAGGAGCACCGGGAAATAACAAATATACTATTAACGGGCGGGGATCCTTTGATGCTTTCCACGCCAAAACTGGAAAAAATTATAAGCGGGCTGAGAAAAATCGAACATGTCAGGATAATCAGGCTGGGCACAAAAATGACGGCTTTTTATCCTTACAGGGTGCTCGACGACCCTTTGTTAATAAAAATGATAAAGAAATATTCCCTGAAGGACAGGCGGATATACGTAATAACTCATTTTAACAATATAAAGGAACTGACGCCGGCGGCAGTAAGGGCGGTGGATAAGCTGCTAAAGGCCGGGGCAATATTAGCGAACCAGACACCTTTAATAAGAGGGGTGAACGACAATCCAAAAGAGCTCGCGAAACTGCTGGATAAGCTTTCTTTTATCGGCGTGCCGCCTTATTACGTGTTTCAGTGCAGGCCCACCCTGGCGAATAAGGATTACGCGGTTCCGATCGAGGAGGGTTACGACATATACGAAAAGGCGCGCTCCATGGTATCGGGGCTGGCAAAAAGGGCCCGTTTCGCAATGTCAGCCGCTAAGGGGAAAATTCATATAATAGGGAAAACACCCGATGAAATGATTTTGAAATACTACAGGGCGGCTGATGATAAGGACAGCGGAAGGATAGTTATGGTAAAAAGAAATCCGAAAGCTTACTGGATAGATGATTATAAAGATATAAAAAAAGACGCTCCGCTTTTCAGGGAATCCGAACATTCAGGGATTTATTAATTAAGGGGAGCCCCTTCCGGAGGGGTAGGATGAAAAAAAATAAGGCCGATAAAAAAAAGAAAAAGAAAAAACCGGAGCGAAAGAACGGAATCATCGAGTTTTCATCCATGCTTCCGGCTGTGATGAAAACGGTTTCTGAAGGAATAGTAATACTGGATAAGAACGGGGAGATCGTTTTTGCCAATTCCGGGGCACAAAAAATACTCAATCTCAGAAAATCGAAAATTTTGGGCAAAAAATACAATACCCCTTCATGGAAAATACTCGATACAAAGGGCAGGCCCCTGCCTTCCTCAAAACTTCCGTTTTCCATCGTAAAAAAGCAAAAAAAACCTTTATTTGATCGCAGGCATTTTATAAATCCCGGCGGAAAAAAACAGATACTGCTTTCCATAAACGCGGCGCCGATAAGAGGGAAAAAAAGAAAATTTTTGGGAGTGGCCGCTTCTGTTACAGACATTACCGGCCGGGTAGAGACAAAGGAACAGCTGCTCGAGGAAAAAAACAGGGCGCAAAAGTATCTGGATATCGCGGGGACTATCTTTGTCGTGCTGGACAGGGAGGGCAGGGTTTCGCTTATCAACAAGAAAGGATGCGCCCTGCTGGGGTATAAAAAGGAAAGCAGCCTTATCGGGAAAAACTGGTTCGATGAATTCATACCCGTACATAACATAAAAAAAGTAAAAAAAGAATTTCACCGCCTTGTTTCGGGGGAAATTAGCGGGGAGGATTACTATGAAAATCCGGTGCTTACAAAAAAAAGGGGCGAGAGGCTGATTTTATGGCATAATGTTATTCTCAGGGATAAAAAAGGCGGTATAACAGGGACATTAAGCTCGGGAGAAGATATTACTGAAAGGAAAAATTATGAGGAAAAACTTTCCCGGTCCGAGGAAAAATACAGGAGCCTTTTTGAGGCTTTTACTGACCCTGTTTTTATATGCGAACTTAACGGGAAAAAATGTGTGCTCGAGGTAAATGAGGCGGCATGCCGTTCACTTGGTTATACAAAAAATGAATTGTTGCGGCTTAAAGTCGGGGATTTTGACAGAAGTTTTGTCATTGACAAAAAAAAGGAAAAAAAAGACGGGGAAAAAATAAAAAAGCGTAAATACAATATTATTTACGGGGAGCATATAAAAAAAGACGGCACCCGTTTTCCGGTAGAAATTTTGGGGAGGCTGATTGATTACGGCGGAGTACCGGCGGTACTTTCAGTTGTGAGGGACATAACAGAAAGAATAAAATCGCAGAAAGCCCTTGAGGAAAGCGAGAAAAAATACAGAGGGCTTTTTGAAAACGCGAATGACGCCGTGTTTTTAAATAAATTAAACAATGACGGAAGCGCGGGAGAGTTTATAGAGGCCAACCGCGCTGCCCAGAAAATGACCGGCAAGAACATAAAAAAACTGCGTAAAATGACACCTGAAAATATTACCCGCAAAGAATCCCTGAAAGATTTTCCGCGTATAGGAAAAGAGCTTGCGGAAAAAGGGAGCGCTATTTACGAGACAAAAATAGACGCGGGGAAAGGCAGGGTCATGGAGGCGGAAATAAACTCCCACCTTCTTGAGCAGCAGGGAGGGAAGGTTGTGCTTTCGATTTTACGCGATATTACCCGCAGAAAGGAGGCAGAGCGGGCAATACGGGATTCAGAGGAAAAATTCAGGACCCTTGCCGAGACAACCGGTGTTGGAATCGTTATGTTTGACAAAAAACGAAGAATAATTTACGCGAATAAATACGCTAAAAAGACAATGAGGTACAGTGAAAAAGAATTTCTGGGAAAGGACCTTATAAGTTTCATACACCCGGGTTTCAGAAAACATACGGCAGAAAGGTTTGTAAAAAGGGTTGCGGGGTATAAAAAACTTCCGAATTTCGAGCTTCAAGTACTGACAGGAAACGGCAAATACAGGTGGTTTGAATACCGGGGCGCGCTGGTAAATTATGAAGGCGCGCCCGCGGTGCTGGGGACGTTTATATATATAGACGAAAGAAAGAGGTTTGAGCAGGCGCTCGCGGAATCAGAAGAAAAATTCAGGACCATTTCCGAGCAGTCGGCCCAGGGGGTGGCAATAATCAGGGGTAACGACATAAAGTATATAAACAACGCGTTCTCGAAAATACATGAAGAAGCCCCCGGGGAACTGAAAAAAAAGGGCAGGCCCGGATTATTGGCGCCGATACACCCCGATGACGCGGACAAAACAATCCGGGAAATGAATGAGCCGTTTTCACCGGGGAAAATTAAAAAACATCAGTTCCGGATTATAACCCCGGAGGGAAAAGTAAAATGGGTGGAATCATACGCGAAAAGGATAAACTATGAGGGGGGTAAAGCTAATTTTGTTACGGTTGTCGATATAACGCCTATAAAGGAGGCCCAGTTAATGCTGCTCGATACGGTGAATGAACTCAGGCGGTCAAATGAGGAACTGCAGAATTTCGCGTATGTGGCGTCTCATGACCTGCAGGAACCGCTGCGCATGGTATCGAGTTACGTGCAGCTTCTCAAAAGGAGGTTCGGGGACAGGATGGGGCCGGACGCGGATGAGTTTATAGGCTACGCAGTGGACGGCGCCGAAAGGATGAGAAAACTTATAAATGACCTTCTTGAGTACTCGAGGATAGGGACAAAGGGCAGGGAGTTCGGGAAAGTGGATGTTAACAGCGTGATGGAAGATGTTGAAAGAAACCTCAAAAATGTTATTGAGAAAAACGAGGCGCAAATAATAAAGAAAAACCTCCCTGTAATAAACGCGGATGAAGTCCAGATGGTCCGGCTTTTCCAGAACCTTGTAAGCAACGCGATAAAATTCGCGAAAAAGGGGAGAAAACCGGTTATCAAAATAAGCGCGGAGAAAAAGGGCAGCAGCCGGCTGTTCGCGGTTGCGGATAATGGCATAGGGATAAAAAAGGAATATTTCAACAGGATTTTTGAGATTTTTCAGAGCCTGCACGGAAAAGAAGAATATTCAGGAACAGGCATAGGCCTTACAATATGCAGGAAGATTATAGAGCGGCACAGGGGGAATATTTGGGTAAGGTCAACGCCGGGAAAAGGAACGGTTTTTTATTTTAAAATACCCGAAAAATAATTTTGTTCTTGAAAAACTTTAAATTATGTAATATTATATTAGAAAATCAGGGAGTTTGCTTAGTGCCGTCGTAACTGCCAGTCGCGTCGGCGGCGGTCGTGCCGCTCGTCTCGTCTA
>CAZHOD010000102.1:0-6612 GCA_964534075.1 uncultured Spirochaetia bacterium | reverse complement strand
GGTTTCGAACCCCCTGGATATAATGACATACGCCGTTCATAAAATAACCGGTTTCCCCAAAAACAGGGTTATGGGAATGGCGGGCGTGCTGGACACCTACAGGTTCAAACATTATATACAACAGAACCTCGGCACAAAAACAACCTCCATAGAGGCGCTGACCCTTGGCTCGCACGGCGACACCATGGTTCCTGTTTCCTCTTTGGCCTCTGTCGACAACAAAGAGCTTACATCCGTGGTTCCGGAAAAAGAGCTCGCAGACCTTGAAGAAAAAACAAAAAAAGGCGGCGCTGAAATAGTAGGGCTCCTAAAAACAGGAAGCGCTTATTACGCCCCTGCTGCCTCAACTGTCCGTATGCTGGACGCGGCCATAAATGACGAAAAAGCAGTACTTCCCTGTTCTGTCCTCGCGGAAGGCGAATACGGCATAAAAGATATTTTTATCGGTTTGCCCGCAAAGCTGGGCGCGAAGGGGCCGGAAAAAATCGAGGAAATCAGCCTTTCAGCCGAAGAAAAAAAACAGCTGGCAGAATCTGCCGCAGAAATAAAAAAACAGGTTGATAAAATAAAGGATAAAATATAATTTTGAATTCCAGATGCCCTGTCATTGCCCTCCGGAATTTAAAATTTTTAAGGCGGCCTTATGCGTACTATAAAAACCACACAGATAACAGAGGCGGTTTCAAAAGCTGTCATAGACGCGAATTACTACCTTCCCTATGATGTTGTAAAGGCGGTTAAAGCCGCGGCCGCGGGGGAAACAAACAAAAAGGCAAAAAACGCCCTTTACAAAATAGCCGAAAACTACAAAATAGCGAAAAAAGACGGCGTGCCTTTGTGCCAGGACACAGGGCTGGCCGTTATTTTTGTTGAAATCGGCAGCGGCGTAAAAATCGACGGCGACATTTATTCGGCAATAGATGAAGGCGTAAAAAAAGGTTATGCCGAAGGATACCTCAGGAAATCGACAGCAGAACCTCTGACAGGCAAAAACTTTTTTACAAACACCCCTGCAATTATCCATACTAAAATCGCGCCCGGCGACCGGCTGAAAATGCATGTTATGGCAAAGGGAGCGGGCGCTGAAAATAAATCAGCCCTGGCAATGCTTACCCCTGCTTCAGGCGAAGAAAAAATAGCAGATTTTATAGTCAATACCGTAAAAAAAGCCGGGGCTTCGGCATGCCCTCCTTATATAATAGGAGTAGGGCTGGGCGGCAACTTTGAAACAGCGCCTCTTATGGCAAAAAAATCGCTTCTCAGAAAAGTAGGTTCCCCCAACAGGAGCGGGAAACTTAACAAAACAGAAAAAATAATACTGAATAAGGCCAACGCTCTGGGCATCGGGCCGCTGGGCCTGGGCGGGAAAACAACGGCCCTTGCCGTACATATTGAATCCGCGCCGCGCCATATAGCGAGCCTGCCCGTGGCAGTTAATATACAGTGCCACAGCGCTCGCCACAAAACTGTAAATTTATGACACGCGATTAAAATCCACCAATTAAAAATTGAAACGAGGGCACATGAAGAAGATTACCGCTCCATTAGATGAAGAGGCTGCCAAAGGGCTTAACGCCGGCGACGAGGTTCTTATATCCGGAATCATATACACGATGCGGGACGCGGCGCATAAAAAAATAACGGAGCTGCTGGAATCCGGGAAACAGCCTCCTGTCAATCTCAAAGGAGAGCTGATTTATTACTGCGGCCCGACACCGGCGAAACCCGGAAAAATAACAGGCGCGTGCGGCCCAACGACCTCCTCAAGGATGGACCCCTACACACCGCGGCTCCTTGAATACGGGATAAAAGGGCTGATCGGAAAAGGCGAACGCTCATCCGAGGTTAAAGATGCCATTGTAAAACACGGGGCTGTTTACTTTTCCGCGTTGGGCGGGCTCGGCGCCTCGTACGCGAGGAATATAATTAAATCCGAAACAGCGGCATTTCCGGAACTGGGGCCCGAAGCGATTTATAAACTTGAAATTAAGGATTTTTACGCGTTTGTAATAAACGACATACACGGGAATGATTTTTACGAACGGTAATTCAGGTTCCGAATTTCATAAATAAAATTTTTTTCGCAGGGACAAACCCGTATATTTGTCCGGTATTTTTGTTTTCGTCTTTTAGCGGACATACCGTACAAACACTTCGTGTTCCACGGCACAGGCAGCTTTTAAATTTTTAGTTTTCAGTTTTCAGCTTTAAACTTTAAGCTATATTTTTTCCGGGCTTCTTTTATTGCCCCGAGGTCGTGAAAATACTCATTTTCACGCGGCTCCATGAACGCTGCTTTTTTATAAAGTTTTAACGCTCGTTTTTCCTCGCCAAGGGACTTAAGCGTATCCGCAAAAAAAAGTATTGCCGTGGGAGAACCCGGGTTTTTTTCAAGATATCTTTCAAGGTATTGTTTTGACTTATTTTTGTCCGGCCAGGTGAGCACAAAAACTATATTCGGCGCTTTATAATGCATCCTGCCGAGGGTCGCCAGCGCAATATAATTATTATAGGATTCATCAGCCTCAAGCAGCTTCTCAGCGGCTTTTTTTATCCTGTCAGCCACGCCTTCTGTCGCCGCCTCCCACCCGTTTATTATCTCACCGTACCTGCCCCAAGCTATTGCCGCAGCGTAATTAATACCCGGCTCATTTTCACACCCGGGATTTTCAGCGCAGTATTTCTCCGCCTCTTTTATGACCTTTTTGAACTCCGCCTTTTTTTCACTGTCAGAGGCAAAAGTAACAGCGATATAACTGTACTTAAAATCGACAGCGCCGGCGTAGCTGCTGATAATTTCCGGAGAAGGCGCTGTTTTAACGGCTTTTTTATAATTTTCAACTGCCCTGTTTATAAATTTAAGCGCCCTGCCCCTGTCTTTCAGGGCCTTTGCCCCGGAATAATACAAATCAGCCTGCTTTTCATAATCCGTATTTCGCGCGTATATACTGCCAAAAATAAAAAACAAAACCAAAAGAATTTTCGCGGTTTTCATGTTTTCCTCTTTTTATTTTTTACGCAGGAAACGGCCGCTTCAAAACTTCGCTTTTCCCGATACATACACCATGTCTTTATCGCTGAACCTGCCGTAATAAGTATCCTGCTCCCCCTCAAAAACCCACCACCCGGCGCCGATTTCATAATTACCGGTTATCTTGTACGACCCTGCCATGCCGCTTACGAAAGCTTCGTCATTTATATTGTAAAAAACTTTTAAGGCCAGGCTCGCCTTATAATCAAAAAACGTGTATTCCAGGCTCGATACTATGGAGTTTATGGCCTCGTCCCTTTCGATGTCAGCGTCATAATCCGCCACATAGCTGCCGCTTACCTGAAAATTAAGGTAAAGGTTCTTAAAAAACATATCCCTTACGTCGAATCCCGCGGCATATTCCGTAAAGTGTTTTTCATAAAGCCCGTCCCCCCCGTCCATAAGATCCCGGGCGTAAGGCGAATCAAACGGGTCGTCCATATCGATTTTAAGCTCGAAAAATTTGCCTTTCATAAAGTGCGCCGCCTCACCGCGTATCGATATGCCGGAAAAAAGCGGCCTCTGAAAATCAAGCCCAAGCATTTCGATTTCCGGGTAAAACGGGGTAACTTCTATTTCGACGGGCAGCATGTTCACAATACGGCTCTTTACAGCGGGCATATAATCATAACCTTTAAAATAATTTATGTGTGTGTCAATGTCAAAAACCATGAACCCGAGCCTCAGCGCGTAAGGGGATTTATTAAGGTTTGTTTCATCCGGTAAAACCGAATCTGTAAGCGTATAGGATATTCCCTCGGGAGGTTCCGGAAGCGCCATAAGGCCAAAAACCGAGGAATCCAGGTTATAGGGCGTGAATTCGGGTATTGCTACCGCCTCTATGAAAATATTCGCAGGTAAATAAACCGCGGCCGAGCCGGAAAAAACACCCATTTTCCTTTCCTGTATTGTATCCAGCAGCAGAAAACTGTAATCCTGCGGATTGAGTATGTCCACGGGCTTTATTTCATCCGCGTTGCCCCACGTGTGTATTATTTTCCCCGCCTTAAAATTAAGGCTCTGTATAAATGAGTCAAAAAAGAAATCCTGATTAATATAGGCTTCCCTTAAATAAACCCTTTCAGTATCCATAAGGCGGGATGTATCCCGTTCGGCTCGCAGCACCCCTTTTATCTCTGTGGTATTAAACGCCGCGCCCGCCTCGATATCCGTTCTTAAAAGCTGCCTGTACCCTTTGTCTTTCGCGGGATCGGCCGCGAACTGAAACTCGATATCCCCGCTTATAGCCGTATCAGCGTAAACATAAACCGCGATAAGCATAAAAACAATCGACATAACAGATATTTTTTTCATTTTACACCTCCGGGATAACTAAAAATTTTAAATTTCAAAAAAAACGCTGTCATTCTGAGCCATGAACCCGAACGAAGTGAGCGGTTAATGGCGTAGGAATCCCTCTCTTTAAAAACAAACATTTTTTGACGTTTATTTTTATAACCTAAAGCCGCGAAGCCGCAAAACTGCGAAATTAGTTTTCATCTTTAAACTTCTCGCTTAAAATCCCCATCTTCTGTCCATTCTGTTTTTGTTAAAATAACCTGCAGGGATATTTTTTTCTTCTATGTCCGTTATTTCAAGGGCTGTTTTATGCTTTTCTTTGACGTCTGTCACCTCGGTGTTTTTCGCGGCATACAAGCCCTCACTTATCTTCACAATATCACCCTGTTTTATTGTCTTTACCAGCCTGCCTTCCCTGCTGTAACTTTTCATAGCCACGGCTATCAGATGCTTTTTGGTAAGGATGGTCAGGTGCTTTGAGTATTTTGTGTCCTCATATTCGGGATATCGTTCTATTACATAACAGTCAAACCCGGCTATTTTCCTGTCATCGAGCCTTTTATATGTATATTCCCCGATTGCGCCGCCGGACATATCCTCGTTCGATATGTCGGTATCCACGAATTTCGACTCCTTGTCAGACCCTTCTACCTGCCTCGGGCTGCCGATTGACTCCAGGTAAATATACATAAGGTCCGAATCTTCCCTGTCTATAGTAAGGAAGGTGGTTCCCCTGTACGAAGAATCCGTAAACCTGAACATGGACATGGATTTGCCGTTTTCTGTTTTCCCGATAATTTTAAACCCTCTTTTTTCGGTGTCCCCGCTTTTCATGTCAATAAGCTCCATCACGCCTTTCTGAACAATCCCTTTTTCCGAGTGGTTCGCCTCATCAGCCATTTTTGCTATCTGCTTTCCCGTAAGCTTTTTGTCTTCGGCTGAAACAGCGCCCGAGGCAAAAACAACAAAAAAAACAAAAACCAGCGCTTTCACAACAATTTGTTTTCCTGCCCTTTTTTCATTCTGCGTTCTGCCTTCTGCATTCTGCATTTTAATATGCCTCCTTTTAAATTATTTTTTCCCGTCAAAAAATCCGGTCAGGGTGTTTTTTTACTGAATACCCTGAAAAGCGACGGTATAATCACAAGCGCGCCGAATCCCGTTGCGAGCATTGAAAAAGCTATAAGAGCGCCAAACTGCATAAGGGGCACAAATTTTGACAGTGTAAGCACAAGAAAACCGGCTGTTACCGCAAAAACATTATACAATATCCCCCTGCCTGTCTGTTTGACCGTATTATCTATGGCCGCGGCCATCCCCCGGCCCCCTGCGCGTTCTCTCCTGAATTTTACCAGAAAATGTATCGCGTAGTCTATTCCCGTGCCTATCGCGACGCACGCTATCATAGCTGTTCCCGCGTTTAAAGGTATGCCAAAAATTCCCATCATCCCGAATATCATAAGCACTGTGGTTAAGATGGGAACAAGCGATACCCCGGTAACACCCGCTGTTTTGAACACGAAAAAATTTATAATCAAAATGACAATCAGTGAGATAATAAGGCTCCTTATCTGGCTGCTTACTATAAGCTCGTTCGAGACTATATACAGGTTGCCGTACCCGGCCACGGTCACGTCTATATTGTTTTTATCGAGAAAATCTCTGTCAAAATACCCCTTTATAAAGCCCCTTAATCTTTTAAGGTTGCTTGTGTCAGTCCTGTTCATGACAAGGGTTACGCGGGTTTTGTCCTTTTGGGGGGACAGCACCGAATCGAGCGACCCGGAATACAGCAGAAGGTAATCCATTGCCTGCCTTTTTGTTTCCGGGAGTTTATATTCTTTTTTCCTGCCCCCGTGCATTTCCTGGTTCATTTTTTTCAGGTATTCATTAAGAGAAAAATCTTTGTTAACAAACGGGAACTTCTTTTGCGCCTCGTTTTTCATGCTATCAACGGCTTTCAGTATTTTAGGTTCTATGACTTCGGACCCGTCTTTTTTTTCTATTACCACATCGAGCGTCTGTGTGCCCGCCAGTTTTTTGTTCAGCACCGTGTCTGTTTCGCGCACCTCCGAGCCTTTTTTAAAAAATCCCACCTCATCCATTTCCACCTTTATTTTTGTTATCCCGTAAACCGACACGGCTATCACCAGTATGACAACCGCCGCAACCGCCCTGTAATTATGAACCGAAAGCCCGCTCAAAACAGAAAGAATTTTATTTATAACCCCGTTTTCTTTTGTATGCGTCTCAAAAACCGGCTTTTCTTTTTTGCTCATCAG
>CAZHOD010000101.1:0-6631 GCA_964534075.1 uncultured Spirochaetia bacterium | reverse complement strand
TTCCCAAGTATTTTAAGCTTTGCCAAGTGTATACGATGTCTATCCTTATTCCCAACAACCAGGTTTTTATGTATTGACATAAATCATCATATTTATTATACTATGAAACCACTTTTGCGATATTCGCAAAACTTATATGTATGAAGTATGCCCGCAGTCGGAAGTTTGGAAGATTGGCGGCTTTGATGTTTTGAAGCTTATATTTATAAGATAAGGCCTATATAAGGCGCTCACAAAAGTGAGCGCGGGCGTTTCAGCTCAGGACACACGGCCTTTGGCCGCGACTGAGCTATCAAGGTAGAGTTGTTCATTGAAGTGATGTTTTAATTTTAAGCTTTACATTTTAAGCTTTAAGTTTATTTGGTGCCCAGATAGCTCAGTCGGTAGAGCAGCGGACTGAAAATCCGCGTGTCGGCGGTTCGATTCCGTCTCTGGGCACCACTATAAGTATCGAATAAAAGCATAACTGTTTATTGAAAAAGCGTGCGGACAGAAAGTCAAGGAATCGAACATTAGGGCTCGATGTTGATACCGGCTGTGTACAGCCGGATTATATGGGCGGAGCAACATATCAACATATCGCCGAAGGCGATATTCCGTCTCTGGGCACCACTTTAAGTGTTGATTTGACAGAGAGTGAGGATGTAATTTGATTTTTATCTGGAAATGGCCTTTCGACAGGCTCAGGACCGGTAATGGTAATGTGAATCATGAATATGAATAGTATTTAACACGCCGATGTAGCTCAGATGGTCAGAGCGACGGTTTCGTAAACCGTAGGTCACCGGTTCGACTCCGGTCATCGGCTCCAGCCCGTAAAGCCACCGGCGGTGACCACGGGCTAAAACATATAGAATGAAAATAATTAAAGGAGGACGAAATGTCACTGGTTATAAGAATGAAAAGAATGGGAAAGCATAAAGCGCCTTTTTACAGAATCGTGGCGGCTGAATCGAGAAGGGACGCGAAAAGCGGGCCATATATAGAGGAGCTCGGTTATTACGACCCGTCAAGGAAGCCCGCCGCCATAAAAGTGGACGCGGAAAAAGTTGAAAAATGGGTTGAAAAAGGCGCCACATTTACGGATACGGCAAAGTCCGTGCTGAAAAAGACGGGCGCGTACAAAGCGCCGGCTCCGAAGAAGAAAAAGAAGAAAAAGAAAGCAAAGGCTGCAAAATGAAGGAACTTCTGAAGTACGTATCCTGCCTTATTGTCAATGAGCCGCGCCGCGTGGCTGTAAAAGAACATGACGACGGCATGGTAAAGAAGTACACGATAAGGGTCGCGGGAAACGACACGAAAAATATTATAGGCAGGGAAGGGAAGACAATAAAAGCCATAAGAAACCTTATAAGCATGGCTTCCATAAATAAAGGAATCAAAAAGAAGATTCCGGTTGAGATTGTTGATGAGTAATGAAAATAAATGTTCTTACAATTTTCCCGGAGGTTTTTGAAAAAACCCTTGATTTCGGCATGATGAAAAGAGCCGCGGATAAAGGGAAGGCCTCTTATAAAGTTGTAAATATCAGGGATTATGCCGAAGGCCGGCATAAAAATACCGATGATACTCCGTACGGCGGAAGCGGCGGGATGGTAATGACGCCGGCCCCCGTAGTAAAGGCGCTGCGCGGTTCGGGAGCAGAACGCGGCAGTAAAAAACAAAAGGCTGTTTTATTGAGCGCGGCCGGGAAAAAACTGACCCAAAAAAAACTGGCGGAGTACGCGAAGCTGGAAGGGCTGACGCTGGTATGCGGCAGGTATGAAGGTGTCGATGAGCGCGTGCTTAATTACGTGGACGAGGAAATTTCCATAGGAGATTATGTCCTCAGCGGAGGGGAGTTCGCTGCCCTCGCGGTAATCGAAGGCGTGATAAGGCTCCTGCCCGGAGTGCTCGGTAATGAGGAATCAAACAAAACCGAGTCGTTTACTTCGGGAATACTTGATTTTCCCCAGTACACCCGGCCGGAGGAATTTGAAGGGCTTAAGGCCCCCGGGACCCTGCTTTCGGGCAACCACGAAATAATAAGAAAATGGAGAAGAAAACAGGCGCTGAAAAAAACAATGGAAAACAGGCCTGAACTTCTTGACGATAATGTCCTTACCAAAGAGGATAAAAAAATGATTGAGGAAATAAGGAAAGGAGAGAATTAAATGCCTACAGCAAAAGAAATAGTAACCAAACAATACAGGAAAAAATCCAGGAACCTGAAAAAAATGAGGGTTGGCTCGAGTATAAGGATTAACACAAAAATAGTAGAGGGCGGCAAGGAAAGGATACAGGCGTTCGAGGGAATACTTATAGCCAAAAAGGGCAGCGGGCTCGATGAGATGATATCCGTAAGGAAGATTTCTTTCGGCGGGATCGGAGTTGAAAGGACATTTCCGCTTCACGCTCCCATGATAGACTCAATCAAAGTTTTAAAGCCCGGCCATTCAAAAAGGTCGAAACTTTATTATCTGAGGGACGCTTTCGGAAGGAAAGCGAAAAGAGAAGCGAAAAAGTTCGAAGCGGAAGTTTCTGCCGAGCAGATGGCGGAGATGAATGCCGAGGCAATAGAAAAGGAAGAAGAGGCGAAAAAAGAAGCTGAAAAAAAAAGCGGCGGAGAAAAAGGATAAAAAAGAAGAGAAAAAACCAAAGAAAAAAGCCGCTCCCAAAGGAAAAAAATAACAAACAGCTGACAGCTAATGTACTTCTTCCCTTATTAATGGTATATTATATGCAACAAAACGCAAGTGTTTTGCGTCTAACCGGCGTAAGAAAAAACGCCGGAAAGAGGTGGAAAAAATGAAAAAAATATTCTTGTTGGCAGCAACCTCTGTAATTCTTCTTTTATTCACTTCATGCGCTGTTTACGTGGTCGACAGGCCTTATACAGGGCAGGCCCATAAAAATTTTTCATCCATGGGGACAACAACTGTTTCAGGCAGCGGGCACATAACCCTTAAAATAAGTGAAAATACATACTATTTTTACCGCGGAAAAACAAGGATAGCAAAGTGGATTTTTTATAATAACGGGAGGGTTAAAAAAAGCGGAAAAGTCATAGACGGCGTGGTCAAAAGGTATTATCCGAAAGGTAAACTGCGGTGGGAAATTGCTTATAATAACAACAG
This sequence comes from uncultured Spirochaetia bacterium, assembly GCA_964534075.1. Classification (GTDB taxonomy): domain Bacteria; phylum Oederibacteriota; class PGYV01; order PGYV01; family CAYTNY01; genus CAZHOD01. Next base: position 3,515 of record CAZHOD010000101.1, on the reverse strand, counting down.
GCCGGACGGATTGTATAAATTTTACCATAAAAACGGAAAAGTCAGGGAAAAAGGAAGGTTCAGGAACGGTTATAAAACAGGGTATTATACTATATATGACCAAAGCGGCAGGGCCAGGTTCAAAGGCTGGTACAGGGGGGATAAAAAACCAACAATAACTTATGTTTCGGAAAAAGACGTCAGCGAAGATGAGGCGGATTTTAAAGTAAGGGCGCCGGGAGAAAAAAGCCGGTATAATGTTATTGGCGTTTTTAAGGAAATGTGCAGATATGATAAAAAAGAGAAAGAGAGCAGGTTAAAAAAAGACGGGCGGAGCGGTGCTGCCGGAGACAGCGCAAAATACCGTAACAGACAGCAGGAAAAAAAGGGGCGGGAGCCCGGGCAGCGGCGTTACGCAGAACCCGGGGAAAGTGAGAAAAATGGACAGGGAAAATCCGCAAACAAAGGCGCGGAGCCCGGAGAAAAATCGAAATACAGGGATAAAGAAACGGTAAATGAGGACGCTGAGCCCGGCGAAAAAGGGGCGCGCGGCCCGAATGAGGATTCGGAGCCCGGCGAAAGTAAATTTCAGCAAAAGGGGCAGGCGCAAAAAAAATATAAGAAAGAAAAAGGCCGCGGAAATAAAAAAGATTATAAATCGGGGGAGGACAAGAAAGAACAGAACGGCCCCGGCGGCTGGGGAAGTAAGGTTATGGAAAAAGTCGAAAAAAAATACGGAAAAATAGATGATGTCGACGGGGAAGAGGGGGGAGAAGAAAAAGGTAAAGGCAAAGGCAAGAAAAAAGAAAAAGAAGATAAAAATAAAAATAAAAATAAAAATGGAAATGGAAATGGAAATGGAAATGGAAATGGAAATGGAAAACACCCGGGTAAAAATGACAAGAATGATTAAGCGCGTGCAATACAGGCCGCAGGAGGATGGTTTTGTACAGGTTTTTTATAATAATTTTAATTTTCGCGCAAATAATACTCACCTCATGCGCTACGGCCGGGAATAAAAACAATGAAATCGACCGTACGCAAAAGGATATAGGAGCCGTTGTTGTAATCAGCGGAATGGCTGCCGGCGCTTACGCGGGGAGCAGGGCCACTCAGCACGAGGCTACCCGTGTTTTGACTTCTGCGGGTGGAGGTCTCCTGGGAGCAGGGGCTGCGGGGCTTTTATACCGGGGTATCCTGGAAATAATAAACAGCGCGTCCCGGGAAAAAGAGAAAAGCGGTTTAAAACACGAGGATAAAATATTAATGCCGGAAAATTAATTCTAAATTATGGTTTTCGCGCCGTATGTTTTTCTCAAAATAAGGGGTTTTAAATTCCCGGGTGTTTTTTATACATTGCCCAGTAGATCGCAAAAGGCAGGGCGGATATGAAAAGTATTATTAATTTTATACCTTCCGTGCCCAATCCCCTTAAAAGAAAAATAAACAGAGAGAGGGTTATTATTCTTCCCACGGCTATTGGAATGTCCCGCGCTACTATGTATTCCATTTTTCTTTCTTCCGCGTTGCTGTCCAGGCTCATTATATCGAGGGCGTGCGCTGAAAGTGGTATTTTAAAAAGGGCGTCCGATACCGCGGCGAGCGTTCCGTATAAAATTAAAGTCATGAAGTTTATATCGTAAAGGATGAGAAAGGCCGCGCAGAAGTAAAGGACAGAGCCGGCGAGGACATACCTGTGGCGGTTAAAAGGCCTTGAAAACTTGCTCATAAGGTAAGAAGTAAGTATGGAAAGCGCGGAAACAAGGAGGAGGAACTTTCCGAGGGTAAACTCGTTTCCGGTTTCACGGTATACCAGTATCGCGATTAAAAACATCGCTATGGCGTCCTTTCCCGCGAGGGCAAGGTAAGCAAGCATTGTGCGGCCCCATCTTTTGTTTTTTGTAAAAACAAGGTCCTTGATTTTGTAGATTTTTTTTATGGATGTCGACTTTAACGGGGTCGATAGTATGACGGCCGCCAGGTAAAGCGCCGCCGAGCACAGGAATATTACGTAATAACCGGTAAGATTCGTAAAACGGGCTATTATGAACCCCGCCACAAGGGGGGCAACCATGGCGGATGCCCGTACTATAATGTTGAAATGGGCGTAAAAAGAATCCCTGTTATTTGTTGAAGTGTAATCAAAGGTCAGGACATGGAACCCAAACCAGTAAAAACCCATGGCTATTCCTTTGAGCGCGCCCACAGGCACGAGGTAATTTATTACATTTTCCCTGAGTAAAAGCACGATAAGATAAAAAAGTATAAAGAATAAAATGCCCAGTTTGTATATGCTTACCCTGTCCATTTTCATGCCTAAAAATCCGCTAAAGTAAAAGACAAAAGGGATAACGACGTAGGTGGAAAGCAGGTAAGTTACTACCGCCTCGTAATTGGATTCCAGCCGGAAAATATATATATTTACAAAGACGTCTGAAAGCACGGAGGCGGCGAAAAAAAGCCCTGTGATAATTAAAAGCCTTTTTAAATTTTTTGTTTTATTCATAAGGTGGTATTATATATGTTAACAGATAAAAATCAATACAAACCTGCCTGAAAATGAAAAATTTTAATAATATTTGTTGTAACGTGAAATGATTTCTTCTGCCCCGCGAAAAAAACAGCGCGTACACCTCCACCACCCGCGGTTTATCACCGCGAAAATGTTAACTTTCGCCCTCTTTTTCAAAACTGTCTGTTACTCATATCTCCTGTTCAAACGTAAAATTATGTTCCAAAGTGTTCGGCTGCTGCTTAACCCCCTCCAAAAATCCCCCTTAATCCTCCTTTCCTCACAGAGGATAAGAAAGAAAACCCCCTGTATCCCCCTTTGTTAAAGGGGGCAAAAACTACCAAAGCCAACATTTCTATATGTTAAAGGGGGTTAAAAATGTAAGGCTTTAAAACTACCAAAGCCAACATTTCTATATGTACCCCTCAAGGGGGTACTGAAAAGAGTTAAAGGGGGAACGCTCACCCTTCCCCCGGCCCCTTCCCGTCGAGGGAAGGGGAGAAGAACAGAAGACAAGAAGTTCCCTCTCCCTTCCACCTGCGCCAAGGCTTTGGCGGACAGGTGACGGGAGAGGGATAGGGAGAGGGAGAGGGTGTTGTAGCGGCAGGAAGTCCGGTATATTAGTGATGGTTGCGCCGCGCTGTCCGCGGGCGAAAAAAACAGAGGCGCGCAGTACCGTAAAAACACTTCGTGTTATACGGCACAAGCGCACGCCCCCTACAGGGACATCTGATCATTCGTTTTTTTTAGGGACAGGGCACCTGACCTGTCCAATTGTCCCTGCGAAAACAAAACGTACCGGTAACCGCAGCCTTTACTTGTCAGCCGACTTGTCCTCCGGCTTGTCAGCCGTAGCTCGAAGAGCGAAGGATGAAGCCTGAAAGGCGGAGGTGGAAGCTTTAGCGAAGGTTGATAACGAAGGCGGAAGCTTTAGCGAAGGTTGATAGCTGCGTATAACAACGGGACAGAGGCAGAGCCCTGTTAATATGTTAGGTGATTCCTGCCATATGTATTAGAATGAAGC
>CAZHOD010000100.1:0-6806 GCA_964534075.1 uncultured Spirochaetia bacterium | reverse complement strand
AAAGTGTCAACTTACTTTTGAAAACAATAAAGAGCCTCGCTCCCGCGTCTTCTTTTATGGTGTTTTCCGGAAGCCTGCCGCTCGCTCTTCCCGAAAACTTTTATTATACCGCCCTGAAAACAGCCGCCCCCCTGACAAAAACTTTCCTTGATACCTCCGGCACGCCTCTTAAAAAAGCGCTTTACGCGTCGCCCGAAGTATTAAAGATTAATATAGATGAATTCGCCGGATCCTTTAACATTAAAACCCGTTCCGGAAAAAATATAAAAAAGAAATGCCTTGCCCTGATAAAAAAACATAACATAGGCACAATAATTATAACAATGCACGGAAAAGGCGCGGTATTAATCAATGAAAAAGAATCCTTATTCTGCCCGGCGGCGCCCGTAAAAAAAGAAGTATCTCCCGTGGGCGCGGGAGACGCTTTTTCCGCCGGTTTTATCCTGGCGGCTGCGAAAAATAAAGGCAGTAAAAAAGCGCTTGAAACAGCCTCCGCGGTTTCGGGAGCCGCGCTTTTAAACCCCGGCTCCTGTTTTATAGATAAAAAAGATGTTTTATATTTTCAAAAAAGGGTGAAAGCAACAGAGTACTGAAAAATCGCGCCGCGGTATTTCTGTTTTCCGGATTTCAACCTTTCAGTTTCCGGCTGTATTTTTTGAGTTCACTTCTATTTTCTTTTGTCCACCCTGATAACAACCTCTTTGTTTTTTCCCCTGGTAACAACCACGGCCGTTGATTTTTCTTTTATATATGAAGCCTCCACGGAGATTGTATAACCTCCAAGGGGGAGCGCCGGGAAAACAAACCTGCCGTTACGGTTCGTTTTCGCCGTGTATATCCTGTCCCTGTGCTTGCTTATGGCCTTTATCCTGACGCCGCTTACCGGCGCGTTGTTCATAAATACCTTTCCCTTCAGCTCAGATGTAATCAGCCTCTTTTTTTTGGGTTTTGGTGTTGGCTTTTTCCTTGGTTTTGGTGTTGGTTTTTTCGTGGGTTTGGGCGTTGGTTTTTTTGTCGCCGCAGGTACCGGGGTGTTTGTGGGTGCCGGTGTATATGTGTCCGTGGGCGTGCTTGTAGGCTCGGGCGTATATGTATCGGTCGGGGTCGGTGTAGGCCATTTCCTTTTCACTTCAAGGTAAAAAGGCCTGCCCTCCACGTTTATTTCCTTAATGACCTCATTAACAGCGGGATTTATAATCGCCACCTTCCCTGACCCCGCGGCCTTATTATACCCCGCTATGTATATCATCCTCCCGGAACGGGCCATTCCTTTTACACAGTCATAAGTATCATAATCCAGGCCCATTGCCGCGTGCTTTTCATACCTGCTGGCCTCGAATATATCTATCCCTTTAGATACCGCCACATATACAAGCTTTTTGTAGGGAGCAATCCCGCGTGGGGATTCCGATGTAACAAATTCATTTATTACTTTTTCCCTCTTTATGTCTATTACGGAAACACTTGACATTCCCTCGTTCGTTACAAAAAGCTTGTTGCCGTTTATCGCCATGCCCCATGGATCGGCGCCCGTTCTTATAACCTTTTTAAATTTTTCCTTAATCGGGTCCACAAGGGCTATACCGTTTCTTCCTTCCATAGCCGCAAAAACCTTTTTATTGTCTTCTGTGGCCATCACGGAAACCGGATTGGCGGGCAGTTCAATTTCCCCGGTAACGTCCATCCCGGGGAGCGTTACCACCGAAAGGCTCGCGCCTCCCGAATTCGCGACAAATAATTTTTTTCCGTCCGCCATCATGGCAATGGATACCGGCCTGTACCCAACGCTGACATATTTTCTGTCAAACCCGAGGCTGCCGGTTTTAATCCTGTAAAGGGCGTTATAATCGTAGCTCAAGATGTAAAGGTATTTGTTTTGGGGGTCGAGTTTTATGTCCCGCGGGGTTATTTTCAGGGTAATATCCCTTATGATTTCGTTCACAGCGGTGTCTATCACGGTCAGCTTCTTTAAATTATCATGTGATACATAAAGGTACGGCCTGGAAAATACGGGAAGCACAAACAAAGCCATAAAAACGGTTATCAAAACCTTTTTCATTATCAGACCTCCGGGAGTATTTTATATTAATTTGGCGTTTTACGCCGAAAATTGTTCACTTTTTCCTTTTTTTCTTCTTTGCCCTGGATTTTTTTGGGTTTCTTTTTACTGTTTTCTTCCTTCCCTTTATCAGAGACGCGGCCTTTTTTGTCGTCCTCCTTATCCTGTGGCTCATGAACTTGAGCAGAACCGACATGACCTTAAACCCGGTGGCGGAATATTGGTTCTTTAGCCGTTTGAAACCGTCTACCGACAGTTTAACGAGCTCGGTATCACCGCCCGCGTATGCCGACGCCGACCTCGGCGATTTGTCAATGAGGGTCATCTCCCCGAAAAACTCGCCGTCGCTCAGCAGCACTATCAGTTTTTTTCTTTTCTTGGTTTCCTTGTAAATTTTTACGGTGCCCTTCTTAATGATATACATGGCGCCGCCGGGGTCACCCTCCCTGCATATCAGCTCTTTGTCCTTATAGCGTTCCTCTGTACATATCTTTGAAAGGATATCTATATCCTTTATGTCAAAATCCCTGTATATGGGGTATTCCACAAGAAAAGAAACATCAGGCATTTTTTCCTCCTTTCAAAAAATATTTTCAGGTAAATTTCATAAAGTGTCAAGTATTTCTTTATAATTATCCTCGTTATATACTTTTATTCCATTTTTTATAAACGCGGCCGCCAGTACTCCGTTGCCCTTTACAAGTTTTTTGGAAAAAGTACCGTCGTATATCCTTCCGAAACCGCAGGCCGGGCTTTTATCTTTCAGTATCGCGGACTTAACCCCCATTTTTATCGCTGTCGCAAGCACGCTGTCCGCTCCCGCCGTCATCCGTCCGGTGACATCTGTACCGTCCTGTTCCCTTATTTTAGCCCTTCCCGCGAGCACATCCTCGCCGCCGCCCCCTGTGATTTCAACAGCGGGACGGGGTGTCTTCCTGCCCCCCATCACCTCCGGGCACAGCGGAAGCGCCTTCCCCTGTTTTACCAGTTCAATTACGCCGCCGCATTCCCTGCTCTGCCCGTCGTACCTGCATTTTACGCCCGCGAGGCAGGCGCTCACGATTATCATCCCGACAAACTCCTCAAACTGAATACTTATTGGCAATAGGCATCCTTCTGTCCCTGCCAAAGGCCTTCGGCGTTATTTTAACGCCCGGAGGCGCCTGGCGCCTCTTGTACTCATTTTTATCTATCATTTTAATAACTTTTTTGAGAAGGGCGTTGTTATACTTATGTTTTAAATCATTGAACATTCTGTCATTTTCTATGTAATCACCGATAATCCTGTCAAGAACTGAGTATGGCGGAAGAGTATCGGCGTCTTTCTGGTTCGGCTTAAGCTCGGCTGTCGGAACCCTGTTTATAATACTTTCGGGTATAAGCTCAAAGCCCGTTCTCCTGTTTTTATCCTTCGCGAGCTCGTACACCATTGTCTTGAGCACGTCCTTTATTACCGCGAATCCCCCGGCCATATCACCATAAAGCGTGGCATACCCTACCGACATTTCACTTTTGTTTCCGGTCGTCAAAACCATAGAACCGAATTTATTTGAAAAGGCCATTACAAGGTTTCCCCTGATTCTGGACTGCAGGTTTTCTTCGGCTGTTCCTTTTTTTGTACCCTTAAAATAAGGGCTTAATTTTTCGGAATAGGCCTTCACAAGGGAACGTATGTCGATTATTTTCAGTTTTATACCCAGGTTTTCCGCCAGTTTTTGTGAGTTTTTCAGGGACACTTTCGCCGAATACACCGAAGGCATATAAATGACATCGACATTTTCTGGCCCCAGCGCGTCCGCGGCAATTACCGCCGCAAGCGCCGAGTCAATCCCTCCGCTCAGCGCTATCACCGCCTTTTTAAAACCGTTCTTTATTATATAATCCCTTGTGCCCAGAACAAGAGCGCTGTAAATTTCTTCCGGCCGCCCCGGGCTGCCGGCTTCCCGGCCGGAAACACCGGCCTTTTCTCCTTTTGCGGCAAAATTCCCGGGCGAAAGCTCTATATACACCCTGTCCTCAGCGAACTGCCGCCCTGCGGCCAGCACTTTCCCTTTTTTATCCATCACCATGCTGTAACCGTCAAATACAACCTCATCCTGGCCGCCTATAAGATTGGCGTAAATAAAATAAGAAGCAAACTGTGCTGCCCTTTTACCAAAAAGTTTTTTCCTCTGTTTCCATTTGGCGGTATGGTACGGCGAAGCGCTTAAATTTATAACCGCGTCTATTTTCTTCTTCATGGTTTTCATCAGTTTGCTTTCCTGCCACATATCCTCACATATTGTAACGCCAAATCTCAGGCCGCCTTTTGTGAAAATATAAATCTTTCTGCCGGGGGTAAAGTATCTTTTCTCGTCAAAAACCCCGTAATTTGGAAGGATAACCTTATTGTATATGCCCTTTATTCTGCCTTTTCGCGCGACCGCGGCGGAGTTAAAAATACGCCCTTTTTCAAAATTAACAAATCCTATAACAGCGGTTATACCGGCGGCGGCGCGCGACGCTTTTTTTACGGCCCTTATGTTTTCCCTTACAAAACTTTTTTTAAAAAGCAAATCCTCGGGCGGGTACCCGGTAATCGTAAGTTCCGGAAACACAATAATATCCGCGCCCTGTTTTTCCGCGTTTTTTATTTCACTTATTGCCTTTTGTGTGTTTCCTTTTATATCCCCGACACAGGTATTTACCTGCGCCACACAAACTTTTACGCTCATTTCCCGCTTTCTTCCTTATTAATTATGTTCCTGATTTCCCTTTTTAGTATTTTCCCTGTTCCCGTCCTCGGAAGTTCTTTCCAAAACTCAAATTTATGCGGAACCTTGTAATTGCCGAAATGCGGCCGTAAAAATTTTTTAAGTTCTCCTTCTGAAACAGCCTCCCCTTCCCTGAGCTTTATTACACCCACGGGTATCTCTCCGTGCGAAGGTTCCTTTTTTCCCACTACAGCGGCATCCTCTACAGAAGGATGGGTATAAAGCACCTCTTCCACCTCACGGGGATAAAGATTCATGCCGTTTACAATTATAAGGTCCTTTTTCCTGTCAACTATGTATATATAACCATCGCTGTCTATTTTTGCTATATCGCCGGTATAAAGCCAGCCGTCTTTAAACATTTCCGCTGTTTCTTCCTCATTGTTGAAATAACCCTTCATAACATTCGGCCCGGATACAACAAGCTCCCCCGCGCTTCCGTCCTCAATCTCATTGCCCTGCTCGTCCACGACTTTCGCCTTTACCCCGGGTATTACAGGGCCCACTGAACCGGCTTTTCTTACCCCGTCCAGCGGGTTTACAGAAACAACCGGGGATGCCTCGGAAAGCCCGTACCCTTCCATAAGGGGCACTTCGAACCTTTTTTCGAATTTTCTTAAAATTTCTCCGGCGAGCGGAGCCGCCCCTGATACGCATACTCTTATGGGGTTCATCATGGAAAACAGTTTCAACAGGAACTTATTGAATTTTTTTCCCGCAAGCACGTTGTATACCTGCGGTATCGCGACGAAAACCGAAATCCTGTCTTTTACAATAGCCTTTAATATTTTTCCGAAAGGCTGGATAGATTTCATTATAGTAAGGTTGCACTGTTGATGAAGCGGCAAAAGCACGCATACGGTAAAACTAAAAGCGTGGAACATGGGAAGAAATATTATAAACCTGTCGGATTTTTTTATATGAATCGCCTTTACCGAACTTTCCACGTTGGATACCAGATTTTTGTGGGAAAGCATGGCGCCCTTAGGGTGCCCTGTCGTTCCCGATGTATATATTATAACCGCGGTATCATTGTCGCTGATGTCCGCGCTGTCGCATCCCGCGTCGTCAAAAACATCGCTGTATTTAATGTATTTTTCAAACCCAATTTCCCCTATGCCTATAACATGCTCAACTGTTTGCGCCCTGTTTATTGTAAGGTCTTTCAGTATATTGTTGAAATCAGGGGTGGTTATAAAAATTTTTGCCTTTGAGTCGTCAAGTATATAAAGCACCTCCTCCAGCCTGAGGAAAGTATTAAGCGGCACGACCTCGGCCCCAAGGTAAACAACCGCAAAATACGTTACAATAAATTCGGGGCTGTTGTTTATAAGAAGCGCCACCTTGTCCCCTTTTTTAACGCCGAGTTTTTTAAGGCCCGCCGCGAATTTTTTCACCTCGGAATAAAGCGCGGAGAATGTCTTTTTCCCTCCTTCATACTTTAAAAAAACTTTTTTTGAATTTTCCCTGTCTGCCTGCTCAAGCGCTTCTATTATATTCATTCATCCCTCCTGAAAAGTTATAATGCCCGTTAAAATTCCGCGGGAAATCATTATATAACCATTATTAACCAATTTTTATTGGTTGTCAACTTGGTAAAAATCCGTGTCATTATAAAATAATTATAAAGCAGAAAATAACACGGCACAGGCACAGGGCGGCCTGATACCGGAACAATTACAAACTGTTCCATACCAATACGTTTTGATTATGTAGGTACATATTAACAAACCTGTGCCTGCCTGCCAACTTGTCCGCCGAAGCCTTGGCGCAGGTTGGTGGCCGCCCAAAACGGAAACACAAATTATTAAAAATATATTCAGGATTGTTAAGCTGCTGCATCACATCCCCCCCCCTTCAAATAAAAACACATCGCTTTTTTGTTAAGTTTTTATTTCACCACCACACACTTCCCCCACTTTATTGCACTTTTTTCTTTTGTTTCCGCTTCCACACTGTACAGATACACGCCTGACGATACTTCCCTGCCGGAA
>CAZHOD010000099.1:0-6807 GCA_964534075.1 uncultured Spirochaetia bacterium | reverse complement strand
GTAAGGGTGCCGGCTGGTTTAAAAAAGAGCCTCGTTACCGAAAAGAAAGACGGCAGCATAAGCTGAATAAACAAGTTGACCGTATTCTTGACAAGATTTCAGAATCCGGTATAGACAGCCTTACTATAAAGGAACGAAAGATGCTTGAAGAAAAAAGGGAAGAAAAAGGTTGAATTAATCGGTTATTTTATTATAATAACGCTTTTGTTGATGCTTTGAAGTATAATCAGCTAAGCAATTGGGTTAAAGGAGTTAAGAAAGATGCGTAAAGTGAGTTTAGATAAGGTAAGAAACATAGGGATTATGGCACATATAGATGCCGGAAAAACGACGTTGACGGAACGGATCTTGTTTTATTCGGGCCGTGTACATAAACTCGGTGAAGTTCATGACGGTAAAGCCCAGATGGATTGGATGAAACAGGAACAGGAACGAGGGATAACTATAACTTCCGCTGCAACAAGTTGTTCCTGGAATGGATGCCGGATCAATATAATCGATACGCCCGGACATGTTGATTTTACGGTCGAAGTTGAAAGAAGCCTCAGAGTTTTAGACGGCGCAATTGCTGTTTTTTGCGCTGTCGGCGGAGTCGAACCTCAATCGGAGACGGTATGGCGGCAGTCTGAAAAATATAATGTGCCTAAAATCGCATTTGTTAATAAAATGGACAGGCCTGGCGCGGATTTTTTCGCGGTTTTAAAGAGTATAGAAAAAGACCTGGGCGCTAACGTATTGCCTTTACAGATTCCCATCGGAGCCGAGGATAAGTTTCGCGGAATAATAGATTTACGGGAAATGAAGGCTTATATCTATGACGACGAATCATTAGGAAGGAATTTTCATATAGAAGAGATACCGGAGGATTACGCAGATATAGTAAAAGAATACCGGCATATAATGGTGGAAAAAGCGGTAGAGTTAAATGATTCGTTGATGGAAAAATACCTTGAGTCGGAAGATGACATTACTCTGCAGGAACTGGATGCAGCGATTCGTAAAGGTACGATTAATAATCAGATAGTACCGGTTTTATGCGGGTCGGCTTTTAGAAATAAAGGAGTACAGCGGTTGTTAGATGCGATTACTTTTTTTCTGCCTTCGCCTGAAGACCTGCCTCCTATAAAAGGGGCTAAACCCGATTTTCCCGATGACAGGCTTGAAAGGAAACCCGGCGATAACGAACCGCTTTCGGCGTTAGCTTTTAAGGTTCAAAGCGACCCTCATATGGGTAAATTGGTTTATTTCAGGGTTTATTCAGGCAAATTAGAGGCAGGGTCATATGTGTTGAACGCTACTAAATCGCGGAAAGAACGTATCGGGAGAATATTGCAGATGCACGCTAATCAGCGGGAGATTCGTAACGCTATATATGCCGGTGATATCGCGGCCGCAGTAGGGTTAGACTATACGGTTACCGGTGATACGCTATGCGCTTTAGATTCGCCTATTCTTTTGGAAATGATGGAGTTTCCAGCTCCGGTAATGTCGATCAGTGTTACACCTGAGAGCCGGGCGGAGCAGGATAAACTGGGAAAAGCATTAAATAAATTAGCCGAAGAAGACCCGACGTTTGGCGTTTCTACAGATCAGGAGACACAAGAAACCATACTTGCCGGGATGGGCGAGCTGCATTTGGATATTATAATCGACAGGATGAAAAGGGAGTTTGGCGTTAAGGCGGTTGTCGGTAAACCGAAAGTAGCGTATAAAGAGACTATAGTAAATCAAGCTACCGAAAATTATAAACATATTAAACAGACCGGCGGCCACGGACAGTACGGGCATGTGGTTTTGGAAGTTATCTCGGCAGGCCCTGGTAAAGGATTTGAGTTTGAGAACAAGATCAAAGGCGGCGCTATTCCCAAAGAATATATACCTTCGGTTGAGAAAGGCATTATAGAAACCATGAAAAACGGCGTATATGCCGGGTTTCCCATCGTAGACGTTAAGGTTAGACTGGTCGACGGTTCCTATCATGAAGTCGATTCTTCTGAAATGGCGTTTAAATCGGCCGCGCGTGAATGTTTTAAACGCGCTTTTAATAAATCTGCGCCAATTCTTCTCGAGCCGTCGATGTCACTGGAGATTTTAACTCCCGAAGAGTATGTGGGAAACATAGTCGGATATGTTTGTTCGCGCAGAGGCAAAGTTCTGGGCATCGAGGCTAAACAAAATTTGCGGGTTATAGCGGCTGAATCGCCGTTAGCCGAAATGTTCGGATTTGCAACTACCCTGCGTTCTTTAAGTTCCGGCAGGGCATCGTATACGATGCATTTTGAAAAATACATCGAAGTTCCGTTCAATATAGCTGAATCAATAATTGAAGAAAAAAGGCAAGAGAAATAGTTTTATTTTAAGGATTATTTTTTCTGCGTTTTGGCTTCGTTGTTTTTTTAGGCTGGCCTCCGGATAATACCCCTTTTGTTTTCTTTAATCTGAATTCCACGGCTTTTCTGGCTTCAAAATACAAATTTGATATTAATTTTTGGGTTTCTTCTTCAGATATATTTTGCCGGACGACATCGTTCAGGATATCAGTGACTTCTTTTGTGCTAAACGGCGGCCGGTATTGAGGATGAAAACCAGATATGATTTCCATGAAAAAAAGCGACAGGGCGACTCTGATAACTTCAGAAAAACTTACTCCATACTTGCGAGAAATATAACGCAGGTAATCGGTCTGCCAATCGCTGAGTAATATTTGATGTCTTTTGAGCGGCGTATCTCCTTTCTTTGTTTAGCCGCATATAATAACATATTTCGCAGAATAAATAAAGTATTTCGCGGCTATTTTTTGCCAACTATTATTATTGACAAAAAACCCGGCATAGTATAGGCTATAGTTGTACATTTTAAGTGTGTAATGGAAAGCCACGGAAAAAGCGAGTTTTGCTGGGAGTACTGGGATTGTCCGGTTATATCCAGACAAGAGTGTATGGTGCATAAAAAGAAATCGGGGCGTTCCTGTTGGTTTGTACCCCGGTATTGCCGCAGTCCCAGAGACCGTGATTTTGAAAACTGTTGGGAATGTCCGTGGTATAAATATTTAGAATCTACTGCCCAAGAATCGCCGTAAACTCCGCGTTATAAGCCTCTTTTATCTTTCTTGAAAAATAACCGGTTAAATGATAATATGATGACATGTTCGAAAAAGCGAAGCATTATAAAGAACTGTTTCTTTTATTTTTCCTTATCTGGATTATTGTGAATCTCTGGATATTACAGAAATTTCCGCAATTACAGGAGTTTGATTTTTCCGAATTTTCAGCAAAAGATTTGAATATCCTTTTTTTTGCTTCCTTTGTTAGTGTTATCGGTATTGTTATGTCGTCTGTTTATATACACCGGCTCTGGAAAGAATATTCGGAACCCGGTATCACCGCAAACCTGCTTACCGGAATATATGTTGCAGGTTTATTGCTTTTTGGCGTGTTGTCAGTATTGATTGTCGGCGTAATTATCTATAAGACGAAAAAAATAGAGCGAAAAAACGTAAACCGGCCTAAGGATAACGAGGAGGAGTAGTTGTATGGTTAAAGAATTATTAAACCGGAGTATATGGGCAAACAGCTTGCGGGAATATCTAATACTGGCCGTAATTCTGTTGGCGGGCATCTTATTAATACGTATAGTTGACCGTATTTTAATGCGAAAATTAAAAAAATGGTCTAAAGCCAGCAAAACTACTATCGATGATTTTATCCTTGATGTATTCGAGAAGATTATTGTGCCGGCATTATATTTCGGAGTCTTCTATATGAGCATAAATACGCTGTCTCTGGCGCCCTGGCTGGGCGGCACCCTGGAAATCGCGGGCGTAGCGGTTGTTACTGTTGTTATCGCGCGTATTTTAGTCGCTCTGGTTGTGTACGGGTTAAGAACCTATCTATCTAAACGCGGGAAAGATAACGCATTGGAACGAAGCCTGAAAGGGATACTGGTTATTTGTAAATTTCTTATCTGGGGATTAGCGGTAATCTTTTTCTTAGATAATTTGGGATTAGAGATTACTTCCGTGATAGCAGGTTTAGGTATAGGCGGCGTTGCCGTAGCATTAGCCGCACAGGCGGTGTTAGGCGATTTGTTCAGTTATTTCGCTATATTATTTGATCGTCCCTTTGAAATAGGCGATTTTATAATTATCGGAGATTTTCTGGGGACAATCGAACATGTCGGTATAAAAACTACCCGGATCCGCAGCCTGGGAGGCGAACAGCTGGTTTTTTCTAATACTGATTTGACTAATTCGAGAGTCCGGAATTACAAACGTATGGGTAAGCGCCGGGTTGTTTTCAAGCTGGGGGTTGTTTATCAGACGCCTTTAACCCAGCTAAAAGAAATACCAAAAATAATAAAGGGAATTATCGGTAATATCGAAGATACCGTTTTTGACAGGGCGCATTTCTTTTCATATGGAGATTTCAGCCTGATCTTCGAAGTTGTCTATTATGTGATAGGCGCGGATTATAATAAGTATATGGATATCCAGCAGAATGTCAATTTAGCCATAATGGAGGAGTTTAAGAAGCGAGGCATTGAATTTGCCTATCCAACCCAGACTTTGTTTCTGACAAAAGAGGCTGAATAGATACAGAAAAAGGCTGAGGTTTGCGGACAGCAGCCTTTGGCTTGACAAGAAGAGAGCGGAGTGTTATACTTTACAGACTTTTCATATTATACTATATATAAAAACGCAAGTTTTCCGTCCGTAACAAAAAAGTATAATCAGGCAAGCCGTACTTGTGGAACATAAGGAAGTTGACAGGATAGGGGGGAGAGTTTACCCTCTTGGCCGGTATTGATAGTTTATTAGGCGCTGTCTTTATAAAAATTTAACTTAATTTAATGGAACCAGTTTCAAGCTTTAACTGGGTTGATATCGTCGCGTTAGTCGTTATCGTAAGAATAACCTATATCGCTATTCATAAAGGATTCGTTATAGAGTTTTTTAAAGCCGCAGGTACATTTTCGGCATTATTCTTATCTTATCATTTCTATTCATCGTTTGCGGATTTTTTTATCCGCCATATTTCATTTTTAAACAAGCGTATCTGTGTAATAACCGGTTTCCTGGCAATTTATTTTTTGGTATATATACTATTCCGGTATATCAGGGAAGGCATAACCCTCCTTTTTAAGATAGAGCCTCATCATATAATCGAAAGATGGATTGCCCTTATTTTAGGCGCATTAAGAGGCTTTCTTATCCTGGGCGTTATTTTTTTTAGCGCGGAACTGCTGGATGTCGCGTATATAACCCGGAGCGTAAAAACTGCGGTTTCGTATCCGGCAATTAAAAAAGTCTTGCCGTTCGCCTATAAGGCGGCGT
Source organism: uncultured Spirochaetia bacterium (assembly GCA_964534075.1). Lineage (GTDB taxonomy): Bacteria > Oederibacteriota > PGYV01 > PGYV01 > CAYTNY01 > CAZHOD01. The sequence goes on along the minus strand of CAZHOD010000099.1, from coordinate 1,475 downwards.
TACCGGCGTATAAAAACATTTCAGATACTAAAAGAGATAAAAAATAGTTTAATCATTTAACGGCAAGGAGGCAGAAATCATGAAACTACGCCAGATGTACGAAGAGATTATCCGGATCGGTATCGAAGGTGATCCCAGGCCTAAAAAAGTTATCAACCGTATACTCAAAGAGAATAAACAAACTTATGATAAACTTAGCAGCCGGGATAAGGAATTTTTTAATATCGAATCTTTTAAAAACCCATTTGCCGACAGCCGGATTATTGCCGGTGATCCTAACGTAAACGTGAAAAAAATTTTAGCCGGAATAGATATAGATACGGCTGAGTTGCTTCTGGCGCATACTTTAAATAAGAGCGGTGCCGGCATAGACCTGGTTTTGTCGCATCATCCGATAGGCAATGCGCTGGTTTCATTTTATGATGTAATGGATGTCCAGGTAGACGTCTTTAACCAGAAAGGCGTCTCTTTGGGAACCGCAGAAAAATTATTGTTAGAAAGGAAATCCGAAGTCGCCCGCCGGGTAACGGCCGCAAACTTTTCGAAAACTAAAGATGCGGCTAAACTACTCGGGCTTAACCTTATGTGCGCACATACTCCGGCAGATAACCACGCTTATAAGCACCTTGATACGATATTTAAAAAGAACCCGCCGTCTAAGCTTAAGGATATTATCGATGCGCTTTTAAAAATTCCCGAATATAAAGATTCAGCCCGTAATGGCTGCCCGCCTAAAATTATGAACGGCAGTAATTCATCCCGGGTAAAAAATATACACTATGAATTTACCGGAGGCACCGAAGGGCCTAAAGAAATCTATTCAAAATTATCTCAGGCCGGGGTTGATACTATTATTGCAATGCACCTTTCTGAACAGCACTTTAAGGCGGCAAAAGAAGCGCATATCAATGTGGTTATGGCCGGCCATATTGCATCCGATACACTAGGCATAAACGTGCTAATGGATAAGCTGCGGAAAAAGGCCGAGTTTGAGGTTATGGAATGTTCCGGTTTCAGGCGGTTTAAACACTAATATATCCGGCAAATTTAAGAATTATTATTTTATATGTCAATTCCACAGAACCTTATAGACGAAATAGAAGATAAGACGGATATCGTTAACCTAATCTCGTCGTATATACCACTGAAGAAAAGCGGCCGGAATTTTACAGCGTTATGCCCTTTTCATTCCGAAAAAACGCCGTCTTTTTTTGTCAGCCCTTCCCGGCAGATATTTCATTGTTTCGGCTGCGGGCAGGGCGGCGGAGCAATTCAATTTGTTATGAAATACGAACGGGCGAGTTTTCCGGAAGCTGTGGAGATGCTGGGGAATCGTATTGGTATCCGGATTGAACGTAATAAGTCTAAGGCAGAAACTTTGATGAGCCAGGCTTACCAGGTCAATAAACTGGCAGTAAATTATTATCATAAAAATTTGGCCGATAATTGCGGCTATAAATACCGGCAATATTTAC